>CAYXFO010000015.1:0-11039 GCA_964464255.1 uncultured Pirellula sp. | reverse complement strand
GGAATCTGGCCCATCGCGTTACACATCGGCAGCAAATATCGGTGCAGCCAGCGATTACCTTAGCCAGTCTCTTCCTGTGAATTTGCTTTCACCCAAGCGTCCGCCGACCCCTCAAAATCCGTGGCGACGCTGGGGAGGCTTGGGCTTGCTGGCCGGAGCCGCAGCGGTCTTTGCTGGGTACATGCTCCTGAGCGATGTGTGGCAACTGCAAACGGAGGCCGAAGATCTCGAAGCGGAACTGAGCGACGCCACCAAACTGACCGCAAAGTACATGGAGAAGTCCGATCAGGTTCAAGCGGTCGAGGCTTGGCTGGCCGATCAGGTCGATTGGCTCGCGGAATTGTCGGAGCTCTCCAACCGCTTGCCGGACGGTTCCGATGCATCGGTCCGTCGATTGTCGGCCAGTGCTAGCGGCAAAGGCGCATCGATCGATATCTCGGTCGAGGCCAATTCTCAAGAAACGATATCTCAATTAGAGAATCGAATCCGTGGAGCGAAATACTCCGCAGTCAGCAAGCAGATCAGTCAGAATGCTGACTCCGAGGAGTATCCATGGCGCTTTGAAACTCAGATATCCTTTGAACTCGAACCACCCCGACCCAAGCTATTCGGTTCTCCCGAGCCGCCGAGCGATCAGCCGTCGAAGGAGACAACGGACCAACCATCGTCGGAGGGTAGCCAATGACACCACGCATGAAGTGGCTGCTCGCGGCAGGTATCGCGGTCTTCGGGCTCTACGGGATCGATTCGCTTTATCGGAGTTGGATCGAACAACCGCAAACCGAATTGACCGGTCGCATCGACACGCTTAGTAAGGACATTGCCGAGAGCAAACAGCAGCAGATGCAGTCGCAAAAGATGGGCCGGCGACTCTCGGAATACTCGGCGCGAGCCTTGCCAAGCGATCCGATGCTGGCTCGTTCGTCGTACCAGGAATGGCTACTTGATCTCGTCGATCAACATCAATTCGCTGCGACATCGGTCGATGCGTCCCAACCAGTACCGCTGGAGATCCGGTCTCGGACCAAGAAGGGAAAACGGATTCTCGTCGGACATCGAATCGACTATTCATTGCGTGGCCAAGCATCATTAGCCAAACTGGCGGAGTTCCTGGATCAATTTCGCAAGGCGGGGCATTTGCACAAGATCCGTGCCTTAACCCTCAACCCCATCGGCAGCGAGGGGCGTCTCGACATGAATCTGTCGATCCAAGTTTTGGGTTTGGAGTCATCGGCAAACGAATCGGATGTAGGGGATTGGACTATGTTGCCGGACGTGCAGGAGACCCTCAAGCCAGCGACTGCTTTGATCCGAAGAAATCCATTTGCTCGAGGGTTCGCCAAAGCGCTCAACGATATCCAGTTGCGAGCGATCACCACCAATCGCGATGGAGTCATGGAAGCTTGGTTCACCGCCGACTCGCGAGGATCGATCAAGAAGGTTCCTGCCGGGAATAACATTCCTCTCGCCCTTCACGACATCTCCGTAGTCGAAATCCTTCGCGATAAGGTTTTGGTCCATGTGAACCAGGAACCTCAATGGATCCACATGGGTGAGTCCATCGGAGAAGCGATCCATCGCTCGGTCGAGAATGCTGCGGAATCCGTTAAGCCGGAGATAACAAATGATTCCAATGGTTAAAAACGGTTTACGAAACATGTCGAAGCGTGTCGCTTTAATCGCAGCTATTGCAGTGGTTGTACTTTCCAACGGCTACGGCGCTGCGCATGCGCAGTTGATTGGAAATCGGACGGTTGGCAATGCACCGGGAAACATTCAGCAGACACCTCCGAGTGGCAGGCTGGGAGCCGGTTCATTCACTAACATGGGGGCGAATAGTGGTCCGATGGGCGCTGGTGGCATGAATCTTGGGACGACACAAGGAGGAATTCAAACCAACGGTCGATTCGTGCGAGGCAATCGCGCGCGAGGCGACTTTGTCGGTTCCAACCGAACGGACCTCAAAGGATTTGTTGGTTCCGGTCAAGCACTTGGCGTAGGGCGAGTCACCAGCGCAGTCGAGAACATCAGGGTGGAAAGTCGGGCAGCACGCATCAATCGACCGATGCCGTCTCAGCCCAAGAAAGGGATGTACTATCCGCGATTGGAATTGGATCTTTCCTCGCGGGATACTCCCGAACTGATTCCTGCAACCGCTGTGAGTTTGGAAGTGTCGCAGCGTGTTTCCAAGGTTGCTGGCTTTGAAACGAAAATCCAGATCCGGGGTAGAACGGCGATCATCGATACCTCATCGATACCGCCCGGATCGCTCGAACTCGTGAGGACGCTCCTGAGCTTCGAGCCCGGCATCGATCGTGTCGAGTAAAAGCGGAGTTAGGTTGGCGTACCTGACACCTTTCGATCGAAGGTTATGAGATGATTTCGTGAATCGGAGCGATGGGTTCGACTCCTACCAGCTTTTGGTCGAGGCCGGAATGGAAATACGAGAGGCGATTGGGATCGATCCCGAGTTGATGCAAGACGGTGGCGTGAAGGTTTTTCACATGAAAAGGCTTCTCCACAGCGGTTGCTCCCAGTTCATCGGTTGCCCCGACGCTTGTGCCACCACGGATCCCGCCTCCGGCCATCCACATGGTGAAGCCGTAGGAGTTGTGGTCGCGGCCGGTTCCTTGCGCGTATTCGGCGGTAGGTTGGCGGCCGAATTCGCCGCCCCAGACAACAAGGGTATCTTCGAGCAGTCCGCGACGCTTGAGATCTTCGAGCAGGCCCGCGATCGGCTTGTCGGTGTTCCCAGCATGAAAATCGTGGTTCTGTTTTAGGTCGGCATGCGCGTCCCAATTGTCGTCGTTATGGGCGCCGCCGGAGTAGATCTGAATGAACCTCACTCCCCGCTCGACCAATCTTCGCGCGAGTAGGCACTTGGTTCCAAAGTCGCGTGTGCGGTCTTGATCGATACCGTAAAGCTGATGAGTATCAGCGGATTCGGAGGCGATATCGACTGCTTCAGGAGCGTGCTCCTGCATCTTGAACGCCAATTCATAGCTGGAAATGCGGGATAAAAGTTCCGAACGATTGCCTCGCAGCGCTGCATGCTCGCTGTTTTGTTCGTGGAGCGAGTCGAGGATCGTGCGCTGTTGCGAGCGAGTCACCCCCTCGCGAGCTTTCAGGTCGAGGATCGGTGTCCCTTGGGCTCGAAAAATTGTGCCTTGATAACTCGCGGGCATGTAACCGCTCGACCAGTTCTTGGCGCCCGAGATGGGGCCTCCTTTGGGATCGAGCATCACAACAAAGCCTGGGAGATTCTCGTTGATGGTACCCAACCCGTAATTGACCCATGAGCCCAGGCATGGATGCCCGCTCTGAATCCGTCCCGAATTCATCATGAGCATTGCCGAGCCATGAATCGGTGAGTCGGCGGTCATCGAATGGATGAATGCGATGTCATCGACATGCTGAGCGAGGTTCGGGAACAGATCGCTGACCCATTTCCCGCACTTGCCATACTGCTTGAAATCCCAACGGGGTTCTACGATCCGCCCAGAGTTCTTGTGGCCGCCGCGACCGAATGTTTTGACTTCGACCGTTTGATTATCTCTCCCTTTCATGGTGGGTTTGTAATCGAACGTGTCGATGTGGCTGGGGCCACCGTACATGAACAGGAAGATGACGTTTTTGGCTTTGGGGGTGAAGTGCGGTTGCGGATGCTTCGCAGAATCGGAGGCACCTGCGCGAGCGAAGAAACCATCTTGGGACAGTAGACCAGCAAGGGCCGCAGACCCGAAGCCGGCTCCGGTTTGCCATAGGAATTCGCGGCGAGTGCGTCCACAAAAATTTCGTCGCATCGATCTGTCTCCGCTGCTCAGTCTATGTAAACGAACTCGTTGGTATTGAACAAGAACAAGGCAAAGTTAGCCAAGGCTACATCTCGGCTCAAACCATGTTTTCCTATAAGGGTTTCTACCAGCCGTACACCTCGATCGATTTCCGCGTTGGTCGCAACTCGAGAAAGGGCTAGCAGATAGCCTCTTGCAACTTGGCTTCGCAGCTCCGAGCCTGCCTCGGTAGCGAGTCTCTGGGCAAACTCCGCTGATTGCTGGTTCAAGAAGTCGCCGTTCATCATGCCGAGGGCCTGACCGGGCTGGGTAGTGATGAAGCGGGCTTCGCAACTGGTATCGGGTTCAGGGAAATCGAAGTTCGACATCATCGGCACCAGCAGCGACCTCTTGATATGGATGTAGACACTGCGGCGAGCTTGATCTTGGTAGGAGGATTTCTCCCATCCTTTGCCGGGCACGGACTGGCTGGCGAGAACCTCTCGAGACAACTCGGGGTATATGCTCGGGCCATACATCGTTCGATTGAGTCGTCCGTTGGCCACCAGGATCGAATCCCGAATTTCTTCAGCGCTCAATCGCCGGAGGTCAAAGCGGTTGAATCCATCGTTGTTCGGATCTTTCTCGATCACATCCGGCGATGCCAGCGAGGATTGCTGGTAAGCCCGCGATGTCAGGATGAGTTTGTGCAGCGATTTGGGCCGCCATCCATTTTGGACAAACCGGGTTGCAAGATAATCGAGCAATTCGGGATGGGTAGGAGGATCGCCGAGTTGTCCAAAGTTATTGGAGGACCGAACGATCCCCCGCCCAAAGTGATGTTGCCAAACTCGATTGACGAAAACACGACTGGTTAGGCGATTGTCCGGCGATGTGATCCATCGCGCGAATGCGAGTCGGCGTCCGGTTGTCTTCGCTGCCACATTCGGTTCGATGCTGGGGACACCGCCACCGAGGATCGATGGGAACGCCGGTTGAACTTCGTCCCCTTTGCCCTGCGGACTTCCACGCATCAGGATTTGCGTTTGGGGTGCCGATGTCCCGGACTCGCTAACGCACATTCCGTATTCATCCCATGGTTTGCGTTTTGTGTTTTCCTCAAGTTCCCGTCGCAGTTTCTTGAATTGGGCAACATGGTCCGCATTGAGATTTTCGGCGGCAGCCGATTGAAGAACTTGGTTCAAGTCCACCGACTTGCGATCTTGCCGGGTTAACGATCTTCGCTTGAAACCGGGACCACTCCAATCCAGTTGCAGTCCTTTGCCGTAGCTACCTTGGAAGTAGTCGACGCGGAAATCGTGGCGACCCGCAGACAGTTTGACACTGGAACGCTGCGGACGCCCGGTTCCGTGGATACCGTCGTACTCGATAATCACTTTGCCATCGAGGGTCAGTCGCGAACCGTCATCGGAGTCGAGGCGAAACGTATAGTCGCCATCCTTAGGAACAATCAACTTGCCCACAAAGACGAATCCAAAGTCATCCGGTCGCGTCGCCAGGGAGATATCGAGGAGTGGTGGTTCCAGCGTGCCCAACGTCTCAGGTTTTAGAGAGTCGAAATCGGGAAGCTTCTGGAACGAATCTCGATAAAACCGATACTCCACGTCATCCAAATCAAATTGATCGGCGGTGGTGTTGATGGACTCCAATTCCTGTCGAAGCATTGCTTCGATTTCATTAAGCTGCATCTGCAGGCGGTTTCCGGTATCCCGAATGTCTGCTTCCTTGGCAGCATAAGCAGCGCGATCTTCGGGACTGCCGATGAGAGGCCGTTCCACGTGCGGGCCGTAACCGTTGGGGGTGAGATTGCGGAAGAAAGCTACGGTCGAATAGTAGTCCTTCGTCGGGATCGGATCGATCTTGTGATCGTGACAGCGACTGCAGTTGAGGGTCAGGCCAAGCAGTCCTTGTCCGACGGTAGTAAGGATATCATCGAACCCATCGTACATGGCGAGTTCTCGATCCGCCGGTTCGTCATCCCAAATTCCTAGCCTATAGAAACCGGTAGCGATGAGTGAGTCTTTGGTGACTTCGGCGAGTTCGTCCCCGGCGAGTTGTTCCATCAGAAATTGATCGTAAGGTTTGTCCTCGTTGAATGCGCGAATCACATAATCGCGATAACGCCATGCATAGGGCTTAGGACCGTCGCGCTCAAAACTGTTGGTTTCTGCATAGCGAACCACATCGAGCCAGTGTCGAGCCCATCGTTCGCCGTAATGTTCGGAGGCCAATAGCCGATCCACTTCGGTTTCCCATGCCGCCTGGAAATCGATTGCGGCCCGCTGCTCGAAGTCAGCGACTTGTTCCGGAGTCGGCGGCAACCCCGTCAGATCGTAGCTTAGCCGGCGCAGCAAAACTCGCGGTTCAGCTCGTTGAGACATAACTAGATTTTTCGCGGAAAGTCTTGCCTCCACAAAGGCATCGATCGGATTGTTTGCGGTTGTTCCGTCCGGACGAATCGGAACTTGCGGATTGCTGAGTGGCTCGAACGCCCAGTGTTGTTTCCAGCTTGCACCCTGTTCGATCCATCGGGCGATTCGTTGTTGTTCGATCTCCGAGAGAGGCTTACCCTCGGGAGGCATGCGAATATCTTCTTCCGTGGAACGAATGCGTTCTAGGATGGCACTCGCTTCCAAGTCGTTGGGGACGATAGCTCGATTTCCGGATTCGAGAACCACCGAAATGGTTTCGGGCGAATTCAATCGAAGGCCTCCCTCGGCCTTGTCGGGACCATGACAAGCGAAGCACCGACGCGCCAGAATTGGCTGAATGTCAGTGGAGAACTGGATGGTGCTCTCTTGGCCCAAGACATCGGCAGGATGCCCCATGAAAAGAGCAATTACTGCCAGGACGCATGCAAATCCCCAACAGCACAGCCCATTGGGCATGTCAGGCGCGACTCTGCTTGCGTTCATCACGAATGGCATAGGTGGGAAAGAGGGTAATAGTTCTAAGTCCAGGGCGACTTCTACATTTTAACCCACCAATCGCTCGCTGTCTCGGTCAAGTTCTGTCACACAGGCGGATTTCCGTCGGGGTGAATCGGTTATACTCGACGTACTTTTCGGGTTCTCTTTTCGCGAATCTTCTCCTTCTTCCGTCCTGTTGTGTCATGGCCAGTACGAATAAACCACCCCTCTCCTTGTTTCAAATCATCAACATGTCGGTGGGGTTCTTCGGGATTCAGTTCGGATGGGGACTTCAAATGGGGAACATGTCCCCGATCTATGAGTATTTAGGAGCAAAGCCGGACGAACTTCCGATTTTGTGGCTCGCAGCACCTCTGACCGGTTTGATTGTCCAGCCAATCATCGGTTACATGAGCGATGGGACCTGGACACCTCTCGGTCGTCGGCGACCTTATTTCCTGGTGGGCGCGATCTTGTCGAGTATCTGCTTATTCTTCATGCCACGCTCGGGTGCCTTGTGGATGGCAGCGGGATTGCTGTGGATTCTCGATGCGTCGATCAACATCAGCATGGAGCCCTTCCGTGCCTTTGTGGCAGACATGCTCCCCGAGCGACAACGTACCCTGGGCTTTGCAATGCAGTCCGCATTCATCTGCGCCGGATCAGTGATCGCATCAAAATTGCCCGAGTATTTGAATAAGAATCTCGGTGTCAGCAATGCAACATCGGCCGAACAACAGGTTCCGTTAACCATCCATTATGCATTTGCGATCGGCGCCGTCGTTTTCTTCCTGGCGGTTTTGTGGACGATCCTGACGACACGCGAATATCCACCGGACGAAACGAACCACCCCAAAGAGTCCGGGGGGATACAAGACTTTCTCAATGCGTTTGCTGAAATGCCAGCGCGAATGAAGCAGTTGGCGGTGGTGCAATTCTTTACCTGGATGGGATTGTTTTGCATGTTCATCTATCTTGGTCCGGCGCTCGGGCGGGATTTGATGGGAGCCGCCAGCACCGATGACCCGCTCTACAAAAAGGGTGTCGATCTAGCGAATAACTGCAACGCGGTTTACAGCTTAGCCGCTTTCGTTGCATCGTTGTGCCTTCTGTTCCTATCCAACAAGGTGTCCGCGAAATGGATCCATTTCGTATCGTTGCTGTTGGGAGGGCTTGGGTTGATGTCCGTAGGTTGGGTGACCTCGGAAACATCGTGGGTGCTGACTTCGATTAGCTTTGTTGGCGTGGGGGTTGCATGGGCCTCTATCCTATCGATGCCCTACGCGATGCTATCTGCCGTGATTCCGTCGCATCGCACGGGTATTTACATGGGAATCTTTAACTTGTTCATCGTGATTCCTGAGATCTTGTTTGCGATCGGTGTGAGCCAGTTGATGAAATCAGCTCCCTCGATCACTCGGTTGCAGGTAGTGGTCTTCGGCGGAGTGTCGCTGTTGATTGCTGCCGCAGCCACCTTGATCGTGGCTATGAATTCGTCTGTGCACGAAAATTCGAGCGACGCTCCTGCGAATGCCTGATCGGGTCACGGAATACACAGACGCGTCTTGGAAATCTGCCTCTTAGGAAAAATCGAAACGAAAGGATCTGCAATGTTGGTGCATTATCGCAAAGCAGTTGTTCCCCTGTTGATCGTGGGATCTATTGCGATCCATGGTATGTTTCATGGTCGAATCGCATATGGACAGGAGTCATGGCCCCAGTTTCGAGGGGTCGGTTCGTTAGGCGTAGGGACAGACTCGCGAATCCCCGATCGATGGACCGCCACAGAAAATGTCGCGTGGAAAACCGATATTCCGGGGCGCGGATGGTCTTCGCCAGTCGTTTGGGGCAATCGGATATTTCTGACAACGGTGATCAATACCGGCGAACAAGAAGAGGCGAAGAAGGGGTTGTACTTCGGTGGCGAGCGACCTAAACCTGCAGAGTCGCTCCATCAATGGCGCACGCTGTGTCTCGATCTCAACACTGGAACAGTTCTTTGGGATCGTCAGGTCCACGAAGGAGTTCCTGAAACGCCGATTCACATCAAAAGCAGCTACGCATCGGAAACGGCGGTGACAGACGGCGAACGGGTCTATTTTTGTTTCGGCAGTTTGGGGATCTACTGTTTCGACTTTGAGGGGAATGAGGTTTGGCAACGATCGCTCCCTCGATTGCCCACACGATTCGGATGGGGGGCGGCGTCATCGCCAACTCTCCATGATGGGCGACTCTACTATTGCAACGACAATGAGAAGGCATCGATGTTGATGTGCCTCGATGCGAAGACGGGGAATCTCATCTGGGAGGTGCCCCGCGAGGAAAAGAGCAATTGGTCGACCCCTTTTGTATGGAAGAACGAGTTGCGGACGGAAATCGTCACACCGGGAACGAATCAAGTGCGTTCGTATGACTTGGAGGGACAACTGCTATGGTCGCTCACCGGCATGTCGAGCATCACGATCGCAACTCCCTATGCGGTGAATGGTCTTCTCTATATCAGCTCGGGATATGTAATGGATCCGCGGCGTCCGATCCTGGCGATCCGGCCAGGTGCGTCAGGAGACATTACACTTCCCGAAGGAGAAACATCGTCAAAGTACATCGCCTGGTCGCAACCCAAGGCGGCTCCTTACAATCCGACGACATTGGTATACGATGGTCGTCTGTACGTTCTCTATGATCGTGGCATCATGTCGTGTTACAACGCCTCTACCGGCGAAGAGATCTATCGGATGAAGCGATTGCCGGAGAGCCGCGCTTTTACTTCATCCCCGTGGGCACTGGGTGACCGTATCTTTTGCCTAAGCGAAGACGGTGTTACTTCGGTCTTGAAGGCGGGCGATGAATTCGAAGTACTGCACACCAATCCACTCCAGGAAGACGACATGGGGATGGCCACCCCAGCGATCGTCAACGGGAAGTTGCTGTTGCGCACGGCGGCACGATTGTATTGCATCGGGACAGATAAAAAGTAAGCGATTTGATTGCAATGTAGCATGTGCTAAAAAGTTTGCATCAGAATGATTCGCTCTCCAATGCCGCCAACAACGGGTCAGGCTTGTTGGCATCCGGGATGACTTGCGTCACATTAACCTTGGTGCGCTTCAGTTCTTCGATTTGTGCGGACAATGATCTAATCAGCTGCGCGATCTCGTTTCCCGCATTTTCGCCGAGGTGCACGCAGAGCGCTTTGCGGGTGCTGGCGCTCAATTCCAATTCGTCCCGTTTCGTATTCATTAGGGAATCGCCTTACGGATATTCTTGATGAGAATCATAGATCGGTCGTATTCCGGTTTCGGATGGGAGGCTGGCTGCGTCAGGAGTCTCGCTAAATAGCCGGTAATGTCGTTTGCGGACTCGTCGCATAGGTCCCGCACGATGTTGAGTAGGCCTGTTTGATCGAGGGGCTTTTTCTGAATGGTATCCTGCGGAGGATTATCACGGGCCGCTTTGGATTTCTCGACAGGTGGTTGTCCAGCGAGAAAAAGATGCGGCGTGTACGATACGAGGATCTCACCCGGTTGCAAGATGAATCGTGACAGGTTGAATTGACTGTCGGGTTGTGCTCCTACGAGGGGTTGCGAGTTTCCGATCGGGCGAAACCCTCGGCATGACACGATAAATGTTTGCATATCGCCCGTGTTGCACAGGGAGCCGTATCCCGTCACCGGATTGAACTGGAGCAGCGACATTGCGATCTTCCAATCCGCTTCGACCATGCTCCAATTCAGGTCGTTGATCGCTCGCAGGATTTGCGATGGATTGGACCCTTGATTCCAAAGTGTCCGAATCATCGCCAAAGCGCTGGTGGCAACAATGCTTCCCTCGGGTCCATTGTGAGAGGCTTGGCCGATAGCGAAGGTCATCATGCCGTTGGGGACGATATCCCAGTGATGAAATGCACCGCCGAGCCCGTTGTTTTGGTGGGTCCATCCGCTGATGTCGAAATCCTCATGGAGAACCTGCGTATCGGGAAGCATACTTGCCTGAGTGAGGCTGGCGGTATCAATCTGCTTTTGCACTTCGCGGGATCGAGAGACTTCATGGCCGAGGATCGACTGTTCGATTTCTGCCATGACGCGGCCTGCTGCGAGGTTGGCAACTTCGACTTCGGTGGGACTGTACGACCGTGGCTTTTCAGACCAAAACCAAATGGTCCCATGGGGCATGGTCGAGGTTCCGATAGGGACGACCAACGCGGAGCCAAACGGTTCGGGGCTCGGCCATTCCTGCATCATTTCGATATCGCTCAGGAGCACTGCGTTTCCGAGCAAAGCCTCCAGATCTGCCAACGAGCCTCGAAGCTCACGCGGAGGAAGGGCAAGCTTCTTCC
>CAYXFO010000014.1:3144-25787 GCA_964464255.1 uncultured Pirellula sp. | reverse complement strand
CTTGGGTTACTTCCGACCGAGCATGGTATTCTATGCGAATAACGCAGTCGATTTCTTGCCTGATGTGCCAACTCTTGTGGAACGCTTGAGTCGCGAACCACAGCCAGTGATTGTTTTGAATGAGAGATCGCTGGAGAGTGTTCAGGAGCATTTGCCACAGGGATATCACGTGACCCAAGCGTATGCGGAGTTCCCGAAGCGGGGCAAAGTGCTTGTCTTAGAGCCTTCCCTTCGCAGGTGATCAAGTCACGCTCCCTATTCAACTCGACATATTTGACTCGACAAACACGAGTGTTTGTCTGTGATGCCGTTGAATCGGTTTCACGAGCGTTTCGGGAGGGCATTGCATGTGAGGATGGCTAGCGTTATTGTTAGGAAACTGCGGGTGTAACTCAGTGGCTAGAGTGTTAGCTTCCCAAGCTGAAAGTCGAGGGTTCGAATCCCTTCACCCGCTTGCGGCGAAATGTGCTAACCGGAATGGGGCCCAGAAAAGCGAGTTATCGCTTGGCTATTGGTAAGGCCTGTTGACTAGTCGCTCAGTGGATAGCTTGCCATTACGATGGCTGGAGCATAAAATCCGATCGCAAGGCGACTAAAGCCTTCTTCGGGTCCACGTAGATACAGCACCGACACTCCAGCTTCGACTGCGGTGCGCGAGATGAATTCATCGAAATTGCGACGTGCGATTGCCCACGAGGCAGCGCGTCTGATGTACGAACGCTTGGAATCTGAGTACTACCAAGCGAAACAGAAAGCCGCTCGGCGTATGTGTCAGGGGTGGGTGAAACCTGCTGATTTGCCGACCAACGCTGAGATCCGCGATATCGTTCAGTCTTTCGCGAGACTTCATGAGGGGAGCAAGCGACTCGATACGCTTCGGCAGATGAGGCTTACATCGCTGCGAGTGATGCGGATGCTTCAGAAGTTTCATCCTCGCGTGATCGGCAGTGTCTATACCGGAATGGTTCGCGAGGGGTCGGACATCGACATTCACGTATTCTCCGACAGTATCGAGGCCGTGCTGAACACTTTCGACACCGAAGGGATCCCTTACGAAGTAGAGCGCAAACAGGTCCGAAAGGAAGGGGAATCGCAAACCTTCACCCATGTGCACGTTCGCGAAGCGTTCGACGTGGAATTGACCGTCTATCGGTCCAGTCTTCGCAGTTACGGGTTCCGGAGCTCCATCACTGGCAAGCGGATCGAAGGAGCGACGTTGCCTCAGTGGGAACAGTTCCTTTGCTTGACCTACCCCGACGTCGATATAGACGCTGAAATCGCCGAGATGGAAACAACGCCCGATCCTTATCAGGTTTTCTATTCCTTGCTTTTGCCGTTGGAGAATGTCAAGCAACATCCGAAGTATCATCCGGAGGGTGATGTGCTTTACCATTCGCTTCAAGTTTTCGATTTAGCTCGCGAAGCAATCTTTTACGACGAAGAGTTCCTGCTTGCGGCCCTTTTGCATGATATTGGGAAAGGAATCGAGCCGGAAAACCATGTCTTTGCAGGCCTAGAAGCGCTTGAGGGTTTTATCACCGATCGGACCGCCTGGCTGATCGCGCATCACATGGACACGCATCGTATCCACGATGGAACTTTAGGCGCCCGCGCTCAGCGGCGTTTGATGCAGCATGAGAGCTACGACGAGTTGGTCTTGCTCGGAGAGTGCGATCGTGCGGGCAGGGTCCCCGGGGTGGAGACCACCTCGCTCGAAGATGCCTTGCAATACATACGATCGATCGAAGAAGGAACCATGAATCTGTAAGGCGCACGCATGACTATCTTTCTAGAAAACATGCCCGATGCGTGCAAGTTGTGAGGGTCGCCTCCCGTTTGGGCGGCTGTGGAGTAAGATAGAGGAATCGTATCGGCTCAGTCTTTTTGGCACTTGTTTTTTCCCGCATGTCGACTTCGAACAGTCGCTGGTCTCTCGTTGCGTGGCCGTGTATCGGAGTCCTCGCGGGTTGGATCGTTTGCCAATGCATCGTCTGGCAATACGAAATCGTATGGCGGTTAAATCAAAACCAGTTGGTGAGTGAAAAGGTTGAGTTTTTCAGACGCATCATCGAGTCGAGCGGAAACTCCGCAGGGCAACTAGCGCAGCTGGCCAATGCGTCGGCGGATGGCCAGTGGATGCTCGTACCCGATGATTCGAGTTCGCTCGATCGGAAATCGTTGCAGGGACCGTCGATCGAGTGGTACGTGGAGCCGGACGGATTTCGTCGTGTAAGGGCCGTCCGAAGCATTTCTACCGCAGATGGCGAACTATCTTGGTTGGTTTTTTCTCAGCGGGTTCCGCCGGTTGCTCGATCGCTTTATTCCTGGGCGTATTCGTTCGTACCAGTGGGGCTTCTGCTCGGATTGATTGTCTGTTGGCTTCATTTCCGTCGGTGGATGCAGAGGGATAAGATCCTCAGGGCTTTGCAGAGTCTGCGAACACCCAACCGCAACACAATGCCCCGGGAAGTGATGCTGAATGTGCTTCCCGGAAAATCGATGGACCCGGGAATCCATCGGGAGCTGATCGCGCTGGTAGAGCAATTTCAAAGCACCTATTCCGACATTCAAAATGATGCAGAGCAATCGCAATCGGTATTGGCCGCGATGCCGGTTGGGATTCTTGCATTCACATCGGATCTCCGCCTGGTATTCGCGAATCGCGCAGGGGTCGACATGCTGGACTTGAATGACCCAACCCCGGTCAATGCGCGGTTGATCGAGTTGATTCGGCATCCGAGAGTGATCGATGTCGTCGCAGAAGCTCAGCGATCAGGCCAAACCCTTGATGGGGAGATCGATCGCAATGACGGGGGTACCGTCCTTCGCCTTCGAGCTTATCCTCTTGCGAGCGATGCTGGAGTAGAAGGCAAGCCGCCGATGTTATTGGTCTTGACCGATGAAACGCGACTTCGGCAATTGGAGAATGCGCGCAGAGATTTTACGGCGAATGTATCGCACGAATTGAAGACCCCCTTAGCCGCCATCAAGGCCTATACGGAAACGCTTTTGATGGGAGCCATGGACGATCCGGATGCGAAGGAGCGATTCATACAACGCATCAATGAACAGGCCTCGCGCTTGGATAACTTGATCCGAGATCTGCTTCAATTGACGAAGATCCAGTCATTGCCAGAGCGGATCAGCTTGTCTCGCTTATCGATTTTCGAGACCGTGCGATCGAGCGTCGAAGAACACAATCAGATCGCGGCCAAACGCAACGTGGAGATCGTAAACCATGTGCAGGAGAACGAGTTCCATGTGATGGCCGAGTACGATGCCTTGCGAACCATCCTCGGCAATCTCTTATCGAACGCCATCCGATACTCCAAGGAGGGTGGCACAGTAGAGATCAAAGCAAAACGACTGCACGGGTTTATCGATGTCTCAGTGATCGACAATGGTATAGGTATACCGGAATCGGACTTGGAACGGATCTTCGAAAGGTTCTATCGAGTCGACAAAGCTCGGTCTGCCGATGCGGGGGGTACCGGCCTCGGTTTGGCGATCGTGAAGTATCTCGTGCAGGCGATTGGAGGCTCTATCAGCGTCCGAAGCCGCCTGGGGGAGGGGAGTGAATTCACGCTACGATTGGATGAAGCCACCTCATCGGAGTAAGGTTTCTGTTTCGCGATTTTCCCTGTTTTTCAGGGCTTCAGCGAGCGTGGAGGGAGTGGAGCGTGGAAACGATCATCAAAAACGGCCTGAAAATCGAAAAAACCGATCGTTCTTAGCAAGGTAATCCAGAACGCGAACCGGAAGGAGTTAAACTTGAAGCATTCGTTTCCAGGCCCGTAATCGGTAGCGTTTTCAAGCGACTGTCCACGTCATGAGTTTGCGCATTCTGGCCCTTTTTGCCGCTTGGTTCGTTTTTGCCGCTTGTCCGGTCAT
Source organism: uncultured Pirellula sp. (assembly GCA_964464255.1). GTDB lineage: Bacteria > Planctomycetota > Planctomycetia > Pirellulales > Pirellulaceae > JBKCUI01. The sequence continues at coordinate 21,896 of CAYXFO010000014.1, read as the reverse complement.
CGCCCAGGATCCCTTTGGCGACTCGGATGATGGTGCGGACGCAGCCGATGAGCCAATCAACGCTCCCAAACGCGGTGCGACCGACTCCACCCAGGTGGATACCAAGGAGCGAGACGCTGTCATCCTATCGTTGCGACGCCAGCCACCTCAGGATCCATTGGGAGTCGCGAAAGCAATCCAATGGACCGCGAGAATTCGCCGATGGGACGAGGCCGGTCGTTGGCTCGACAAACTCGCCACGATGGAAGTTTCGCCGGGCGTTGCTGTTCAGATCATGGACGCCCTGGGATCGAAAATACTTCTGGATTTGGAAAGCCAGATCCAAGGACTGAGCGATGCGCAGCGTGCAACGCTGACAAAGATCAAACAGTTGGCCGATCAATCGATCCATGACCCCAAGACACTTTTGGATCGAGTCGAACAACTTCGAAGTCCATCTAAAGGAGAACGCTTAACGGCATACGAAGCTTTGAAGACTGCGGGGGATTCGGGCATCACTGCAATGTTGAACGCGTTGTTGGCTGAAAATGCTCAAGCACCCAACACTTCGATGTGCGAAGCCTTTTCGTTGCTTGGCGAGAATACATCTCGGGCTTGGCAAGCCGCAATGACCACGCAGCATGCGGATGCAAGGCAGCGACTGGTTGCGTTGGTGGCCCCCCTTCCCAAGCCGAAGATGGGATGTGAATTGATGGCCGAATTATTCGATCCTGCGGTCAGCAATTCGGTTCGCGTGTCCCTCGAACGAAGCTTGTCCGGTCCGCAGCCCCAACTCCCTACCGCCTCAGATGTCAATCAATTTGCGCTTGAATTGGTAGAGCAGTCCCTGAACAACTATCAGCGGCGAGCACGGCTCAATGAGATCGATACCGAAATCGCATGGACGCTGGACCCAAATGGACGAACTCTTCGTGAGATGCCAACCATACCAGCGATGCTTTCGCTGGCGCGAGCATCGCAAGCAGGCCAGATCGCGGTCCGCTTGATTCCTCAAAGCGACTTAGCAAGCGCATCAGCCATCGCTGCCCATTGGGAATATCTATCCGTTCGAGGCACAGCCGATGCAACTCAAGATGCCACCTTTCAAACAACACTTCCAGAGTCTTTGCGAGATAGCCCCGAGTTTGCTTGTTTGGTCTGGGACGCTGCCTTGAGTCATCGCTTGGCGGGCGCTCAGTCGGTTGCGGTCGCGAACTTGAGTCGATGGGAGGGGGCAGGGATACCTGGTCCGATTCGAGATCGTTTGGTATCGGCAACACGTTCGGGGCTACCCATGGTTCGCTACCCTGCAACGGTCGCACTGATGAAATCGCAACTCGAGTCCACCGCGAGCTTCAACGGCAGCAGTCGAGCAGAGGCTGTGGCCAACGAAATGCGACAACTGACACCAGAGCCCGTGGCGATGCTGATCGGCGGCAATGAAGGGCTGCGGGGCCATACGCACGGTCTCCTGGATCAATTCGGGTACCGAGTATTCGAAGCGGCATCTGCAGCCGAAGTGTTTCAACTCCTGCGAACCAACCTACCGATTGAGGCAGTGTTTATTGTCGAACACGTCCGAGAACTGGACTTGGGCCAAGTCGTCCAACGCATCCGGGCCAATCCCACCACATCTACCGTCCCAATCGCCTTGCTTGCTGATTCTTTGAGCAGGGGCGAGCACAGCGTGGCGGAGGAAGACCATCGCGTGATCATGGGTAGCGTGCCCCCTTCCGTGGATGCATTAGCAGACATCGTGTCTCGTATGCGAGCGGTCAGCGATCCTCCCCCAATGACCCTTGAGGCGAGAATTCTCTTCAAAGTCAGTGCGCAGAACTACTTCGAGTCCGCTAAATCCTCACCCGCCAAGCGGAATGGCTCGATTGGTGAAGCGAGTCTTTCCGGTACGCGAGAAGAGCAAAACGAGCTTCTCCGAATCCTTGCCGATGCGACCGTGCCTGAACTGAAACGCGAGCAAGCTAGCCGAAATTTTGTGCAATCGGTACGCAGATTTGGCCTGTTGATCACTTCCGAGACGGCCCAAGACCAGTACGATGTGTACAACCTGCGCGGGGAATCGGAGCCGATCACCCGTGCAGTGTTGGGACGAGTTCTTGACGCGATCGAGGCGGTGAATGGCCAGCGTGCGTGGACGGAAGTTGGTCCCTAACTCCCTTGGATAGGATCGGCTCCTCTGTCGCAATGACGCGTCGATGGCTGGTCCTGGCTCAGAATACTCGGGAAAAATGGGGACCATGGGAGGCACGCTCCTTCCGGGCGTGATCGGTTCGTCTCCCGCAATGCAGGATATCGCTCGCATCACTCGCCGGGTTTCTATGACCGATGCGTCGGTTTTGCTGCTCGGGGAAACGGGTACCGGCAAAGAGGTTGTCGCCAACGCGATCCATCAATTGAGCAACCGGGTCGGTGGTCCGTTTGTCAAAGTCAATTGCGGTGCGTTGAGCGAAAGTTTGCTGGAAAGCGAACTGTTCGGACACGTGCGCGGTGCCTTTACCGGAGCGATCGGCAACAGGGCCGGACGATTTGAAGCTGCTCACACCGGCACGATCTTTCTCGACGAGATCAACAGCACCTCGCTTCATCTGCAGGTCAAGCTGCTGCGGGTCCTGCAGCAAAAGCAATTCGAACGCGTGGGTGACACGGAGACTGTGACTGTCGATACACGATTGATCGCGGCCAGCAACCGAGATCTTGCCGAGGAAATACGTGCTGAGCGATTCCGTGAAGACCTTTATTGGCGATTGAATGTGGTTCCGATCGAACTCCCTCCGCTTCGCAAGAGACGAGAAGACATTCCGAGCTTGGTCGCGTTCTTCCTGCAATACTATAGCGAACAGAGCGGTCGCTTCGTTGTGCATATCCAGCGCGAAGCGATGCAAGCTTTGCAAGATTATCATTGGCCGGGCAATGTGCGCGAACTGCAGAACTATATCGAACGGGCGGTGGTTATGGCCGACTCCGATGAGTTAAGTTTGGACCTGCTTCCCGGTGTGGTCACTGGGGCTCAACCCGCGCAATCGTTCACTCCTAGCTCTGCAGCTCCACCCGATTTCGAAACTCTCGCAACGCAATTGGTTGCTGAAGGACTGCGATTAGCTCCTGGCGATGCGAATGATCTGCATGCTCGGGTTGTCGATCGAGTCGAGAAGGAACTGATTGCCCAGGTGTTGCAAGCGTGCGGAAGTGTGCAAACGAAAGCCGCCACACGCATGGGGATCAACAGAAATACATTGCATAAGAAAATCAAGGACTACAATCTAGAGGGGGGCGATTCCGGAGAGTCCCTGACAGGATAGGCTTCGGAGAAGTTATTGTTATGTCGCATCGATTCAGCACCATCCAAAACGCGGTCAAAGCCATTTCAGAGGGACGAGTCGTGATCGTCGTCGATGACGAGGATCGCGAAAACGAAGGGGATTTCGTGTGCGCGGCCGAGTTGATTACCACCGAAATGGTCAACTTCATGTTGGCCGGCCACGGTCAATTGTGCTGTTCGATTTTACCATCGGTCGCCGAACGGCTCGATCTGAGGCCTCTCGTCGATCAAAACACATCTCCATTGACGACGGCCTTCATGACACCGGTAGATTTCGCAGGCTGCAAAACCGGGATCACGGCCGCCGAACGTGCTGAAACCATACGACGCCTCGCCCGCTCTGAGACCAAACCCAGCGATTTTGTGAAACCAGGGCACGTATATCCACTTCTGGCCAAAGAGGGTGGCGTTCTTCGACGTGCTGGGCATACCGAAGCATCGGTCGATTTGGCTCGCATGGCTGGCCTAACCCCATCGGGCGTGGTATGTGAGATACTCAATCGCGATGGTGACCGCGCCAACCGCGACGAGTTGGTGGAACTGGCGGCGAAACATCATCTGGAAATCATCTCCGTCGAACAGATCATCTCCCATCGCCGGATCAATGAAAAGCTCGTTTCACGCACTGCCCAGGCCAAGCTCCCGACCAAGTATGGCGAGTTTGAAATCATCGTCTACGACGTCCAGTACGAACAGCAAGAACCGATCGCCTTGGTGTACGGCAAGCTGGATGAACGGGGAGATTTACCGCCGTTGGTGCGAATGCACAGCAGCTGCTTCACCGGCGATTTACTCGCCTCACTCCGTTGCGATTGCGGTGACCAATTGCATTTAGCCATCGAAGCGATCGCTCGCGAAGGACGCGGCGCCTTGGTTTATCTGCCACAGGAAGGTCGCGGCATCGGCCTGGCTCACAAGATTCGCGCCTACGCGCTCCAGGACGAAGGACTCGATACCGTCGAAGCCAATCACCGTCTGGGTTTCAAAGCCGATATGCGAGATTACGGGGTAGGAATCCAGATCTTGAAAGATCTCGGACTTCGCGAGATTCGACTCCTGACCAACAACCCCAAGAAAACCGAAGCATTCAATTTGAGGGGCTTCGATTTAACGGTGGTCGACCAAGTGCCGATCATTCCGCCGATCCACGAACACAACGCCAACTACTTGGCCACGAAACGTGATAAGATGGGACATCTTCTTCCCTAGGATGGAGCATGACGATTCCTACCGAGAATGACGAATCCGATCCATCGGCGGAAATCAACCCGTTCAATCCGCCGATCGTTACCGAATCGCTCGCAAGTGGCGATTTACTAGGGTTGCTGTATTGGTTGCCCATCGTGTTCGTCTTGGTTGTGTCCGTGGGAGTCTCTTTCTCGCGCGAGTTCTTTCCGTTCGGGTGGTTCGGTTGCGCCACGGCGATTCTCGCTGCGTACCATGGTTTCCTGTATCAAAACCGATTGTCGCAGCGTGTGATGGAAGGGGAACAAATCGAGCGCATTACCGACCTTGGGCTATGCGCTGGTTCGCTTTTGTTGGGAGCACTCTCCACCGTTACTGGTAGCATGGCCTTTTTCGCAACCTGCATCCCCGCAGGCGTAGCATCCATGTCTGTAATACCTGGGCAATATGGTCCGCCCCGCAGTGTGTTTACGATTATCTCGGTACTCTGCGGGGGGCTTTCCCTATTTTGTGTCCATCGCATCATCCGCGTGTTTGTTCCCCGAAAGCCTTCCTCATGATGGACAGTGCATGAGCAACACCGCATCTACGAAACTCCCGGCAGGATATCGCTATCTGGGAGCCACACAGAGCCTTTGCCCGGAATGTTTGAAACTGATTCCGGCAAAAATCATCGATCGGCACGGACGTGTCTACTTTCGCAAGCGATGCCCGGAGCACGGCACGCGAGAGGACTTGATATGCAGCGATGTTCGTTGGTACGACCGCTATGATTTCGCTCTGCCCGCCAAAGTACCTGCCACCACGCGATCGCCCGTTGATAAAGGATGCCCATTCGATTGCGGACTCTGCGAAGAGCATGAACAGCACACTTGCATCGGGGTCTTGGAGATCACCGACAATTGCAACCTCGAATGTCCGCTATGCTACGCCCATAGCAAGCCTGGCCTCAAACATCGTTCTATCGAACAAATCCGAACCGCGATCGATACGCTCGTGGCATCGGAAGGCCGAGTTGAGGTTTTGCAGATCTCGGGTGGTGAGCCGACCACGCATCCAGAGCTAGAGTCAGTGATCGATTATGCGTTATCGCAGCCCATCGATTACGTGATGATCAATACCAACGGGATTCGATTGGCCCGCGATCCTAGGCTTCTACAGCGGCTAGCGCAAAACCGCGATCGCATTGAGATCTATCTGCAGTTGGATGGCCTGGAGGATCGCGTTCATGTCGCTCTGCGAGGCGAACCGTTGCAAGCGACGAAAATGGCCGCTCTGCATGCGATTGGCGACGCAGGATTGCACGTCACCATCGTGTCGGCGCTCCAGGCAGGAGTCAATCTCGATCAGCTAGGCCCCCTCGTGCAGCTCGCCGAACGGCATCCTTTCATCACCGGTTTGAGCCTTCAACCCGCGACGTATTCGGGCCGATTTTATCTTCCTGAAGAGCTCGAATCGCGGGTGACAGCTCCCGACTGCATTCGAGAATTGTGCAAGCAATCCGAGGGTTTATTTCACGAGGATGATTTCTTTCCGCTGCCGTGCGCCCATCCGAATTGTCACGTTCTGTCCCTAGCGTTTCGACACGAAGGTCGATTGGTTCCTTTAACTCGCTTCATCGACTCGAAAGCCAACCTGGATCTGCTCGCCAACGGATTGAGTTTCACTCGCGATGAGGGAAAGCGATTGATTCAGCAATATCTGGCTCGCAACCAATGCTGCGGTCCAGGTGGATGCGGCAACAATGAGGTAGGGGAATTACCGATGATCACGCCATTGGGAAGCGAGCCGTGCATCCCCTCGAAGACATCGTCGGTCGCAGATCAGTTTATTTCGAAGACGTTGGAACGACAAATCGGCGCAAAGGAATTGTTCCGGATCACCATCACTTCTTTTCTCGATGTCTACAACTTCGATGTCCGCCGCGTGATGAAGTGCTGCACGCATCATGTTCTACCAACGGGGCACATCATTCCTTTTTGCGCCTATAACGTGCTTTATCGCGATGGGCATGTGCCACTCCCCAAATTGCACGAGGCGAAACCGCGAGCGGCCCGGCGTACCCACTCAAGTAGCCCGGAACCAGCGGGCCAGTAGCAGTGTTGGCACCACCATCGATGCGATGATGATTCCGGGGATGTCCCCAGAATACTGAAGTGCAATCGTCGCATCGAGGAATAGGATGCTGAAGATCGCTTGCCGGATTGCCATGCCGAGTTGTTGCGGACGGAGAGTTCGGATTGCATCGACGGCTCGGCGAGCCAATGGGAGGAGCAGGATGGCAACGAGCAAGGGAAAAACCCATTCCGGATCGAGCCGATAAGGGCGATCCATGTCGAGGCGAGGCGAGATTGCAATGCAGGCCGCCCCGAAAGCGCAAATGCCCCATCCCAGCGTTAAGCGACCTCGCGATTGAGACAGGTCCGCTTCGCGCCTCGCGGCGATCGTAAGACCTGTAACGTAGGCCACATGCCCAGCTACAACGGTTGCCGCGGACCATCCGAGCGTGATGGGTAATACGGCCGCGATCCATGCAATGCCCAGCGACATATTCAGCCCTCGGCAAATTCCCATGATCAGTGGAGCAGACGGGGACTTCTTGAGCGGTCCATCGTATGCATAAACCGCGACGGCTAGCAAGCAACCAACTAGGCCAGGGCTCAGCATTGCAAGTCCAAAATTTCCTGAGCCTCCAAGCGTGATCGTCAATGGGGCAAGGAAACTCAACAGGATCCCCACCAACATCAATCCGAAACCGGCTCGCTGAGCGACAGTCATTGTGATTTTGCCAGTGGCAATCGGATTCGGTCGCCCTTGCTCTCGGTCCTGTTCGACATCGAAGACATCGTTTAGGACCATACCCGCCCAGTAGAAACAAATCGATGCTCCGGAGGCTACAATCGCTGCGACAGGATGCTTCACGAAGTGATTGGAAACACCTCCAGCGATACACATACCGGCCAGCACATCCGCACAACTGGTCAGCGTATTGGGAACACGTACCATTTGTGCCCAGGCATGCAGATTGCTCATGGGAGAGGTCCTGGTGAGTGAAGGAGTTGCCACTGGGGAATTACCACAACCCCACGATCGCTGATTTGTAGAATGGAGAGGCTCATCGGGACGAACCGAGCATGACATCGATCATGGCAGGAACAAACCATGGCAGATCATCGGGCTTTCGGCTCGATACAAAATGCCGATCGACGACCACGGGAGCGTCCTCCCAAAGAGCGCCAGCGTTGACGAGATCGTCCTTGATCCCCAAAGATCCCGTTACTCGGACGCCACGATACACTTGTGCTGAAATGGCAAGCCAGCCCCCGTGGCATATCGCTGCCACGCACTTGTGATCCCGATCGAACTGGGCGATGAGTGATTTGACCGAATCCAGTCGTCGCAGGCGATCGGGCATGAATCCCCCCGGGAGCAAGACCGCATCGAAATCCGACGCACTTACATCGTCGATTGCGATGTCTGAGGTGCATGGGTAGCCGTTTTTCCCGGCATAAGTTCGTTTAGCCTCCTCTCCGGCCACGATGAATTTGGCCCCAGCTTCGATCAGTCGCAGCTTGGGGTACCAAAGCTCCAAATCCTCATAGATATCCCCAACGAAAGCCAAAACGCGTTTGTTGAGCAAGGGTGTAGTGGACATAGGACGGGGCCCTGTGAGAATCGTTTTTTGAAGGAACAGTTAGGAACAGAAAACGGTCGTGGGGGTACCTATCCCCGTGAAAGGAAATCATCGATAGATTATCGTAGTAGGTATCGCATGAAGTGTTGAGCCCAAAACCGGTTGCGACCATACGGGTTGCAGCGGTTGTTCCAGGATTGAGGTTGCCATGCAGTTACGTGATTTTTTCAGTTCCGACCGCAAAGGTCTGTCGTTCGAGTTGTTCCCGCCCAAGACCGATGAGCAGGTTGAAAACCTGATGGCAACGGTGGCGGATCTCAATGAGTTCGAGCCGGATTTCTACACCTGCACTTATGGTGCAGGGGGATCGACGCGCGATCGCACCCTGCAAATTCTTCAAGCCGTCAAAGAGCGATTCGGTCATCGCGTGGCGACCCACTTGACCTGTGTCGGCTCGACCGTCGATCAGCTTCGCGCCTACCTGAATACGGCATTGGAACTCGGAACGGATTACGTAGTCGCCCTCCGCGGGGATCCGCCCAAGGGAGAAACGGAATTCAAGCAAGTTGCGGGTGGATTGCGTTACGCCAACGAACTGGTCTCATTGATTCGAAGCGAATACCCGCAGATCGGAGTGGCGGTAGCTGGCTATCCCGAGGTTCACCAAGAAGCCCCCTCTGCCGAGATCGATTTGGAGAACTTGAAACGCAAAGTCGATTGCGGTGCGGATATCATCGTCACGCAACTTTTTTACGAAAACGATGACTATTTCCGATTCGTCGATCAATGCCGTGCCCGCGGAATCGATATTCCGATCGTACCGGGGATTCTGCCAGTGACCAACCTGGCACAGATCCAGAGAATCACCTCGCTGTGCAAAGCCAAGCTGCCGCAATCCTTCGTGGACCGACTGGCCGAAAGGGAATCCACCGAATGGCAATTCCAGGTCGGAGTCGAGTTCGCTACCGCCCAAGTCGCAGAATTGCTCTCGGGAGGAGTCCCAGGGGTGCATTTTTATGTCCTGAACAAATCTCAAGCGACTTCCGAAGTCTTGCGTTCGCTCCGCTTCGTGTCGTAATGAGCGATCCGGCCACCTGGGGATTGCCAGCCGTCTCGTCGATTGCAGAAAACAAAAAACGCATCTCCGAGTGGCGGTATGGAACAATCATTCTCCGCCACGGAGATATCGCCACGATACAAGCTCGATGGTGGCCGCGATGGGGTAGTCTATGGGGAGCTATGTCCGACCGCGTCGTTCGTACCCTTCCGGACGATGAGTGCCGGTTCTACTATTCGTTCCCGCGAACCGCACCCGGGTACATGTCGCTGCTGTATGTTCATGCCGGGGAGAAGACTACCTACCGAACGTTTCACCGGGGGATCGTCGCTCTAGAGGAAATCGCGTCCCTGCATCATGCTCGCGGTATTGTTTGCCAAGTGACGAATGACCGGCTTACCGATCGCATGATGACACGATGGGGGTATGCAAAACATGCTGAAAGTCTCGGAAATAATCACTATATCCGACGCTTGAAGCCCTAACGACATCTGCGAATGAGAACGCTCGCAGCACAGACTCGCATTAAGAAATCAGACTCACGAGCCTACCATCACGATGCAATGCACGGCATGGTTGGTACATCTGTTACGCATTACCTGATGCGGAGAAAAACGGCAGTTTCTCAAAAGAATTTCTTCCGAAATCCTTCCTCGACCCTAATCATCGCGCAATCTAGAACATCTTCGACACGATGTTCTCATGGATGCGCGATCAGAGATGGCAACCAGCAAGCCTCACTATCTACTCTTTTGCGACGGATGCTTGCTCCCATCGGGCGCTATGCACACCGAGGCTCGCGGCCGCTGGCGATTTGTGCTCGAGGACATCGTTACCGGAACAAAGATAGAGGCTTCCGATTGCGAGGCCTCGGACCACGTAGATCGCGTTTCGCTATTGGCAGTCACCCGCGGGCTCGAAGCGCTCGAGCAACCAAGCCGCGTCACGCTGGTTACCACCAGTCGATATGTCGCACGCGGGCTTCAGTACGGTTTAGTCGAGTGGCGGGAAAACGACTACTGCTGGGAACATTTCGGTTCGATTCAACCCATTCGCAACGCCGACCTGTGGCGACGCGTGGACGTAGCGTTGCGATTTCACGAAGTACAGTGCCGTTGGATGTCCCAGGAATCTCCTCTGCGCGATGAGCCAGCCGTTGCTGCATCCATCACCGAGATTCCGCAAGAGATTCCCGCGGTGCATGCGTTGATGGATACCCACGAAATCAATGAAACAGAGTCGCACGATAGTTGCCCCAGCAGTAATGGTTGCCCAATTGCTGTGGTCGAGCAGGAAACGAATTGCCCATCGTCGGCCCGTGTTGGGAGTATCTACCGCGCAACACCGGAAACAAGCAACCAAGACGAAGCACCGACCCTGGTTCTTTCACGGAGCGACACCGTAGGTTCATCACCTCGGAATGCTGGAGTTTATCCTCTCCAAGAACGCCGGCTGCTCAACATGAGGGTCAATCGTCCTATTCGCTGGATCTGGAATACGATTCTTGCATTGGATGGATTTTTGGTTTCCTGCTTGCGATGTTTATTTTTATTGGATCCTCGTCGGGAGCATTTCCGACGTCGAGATTACTAACACACCGTTTTATCGCTGACGTTTTGCGTCGGTGAAATCACTTTTGGAGAAATCGTGCAAACCACCCTGAGCCTGCAATCACTGAGCGACATCATTCACGGTGCGACTGCCAACCCCAGCGGCGTTCTGGGACCGCATCGAGTCGATGTGGATGGTCGGCGGGTAATCGCTGTGCGTAGCTATCTTCCTGACGCCAAACAGGTATTCTTAGTCGATCCGCGAGGTGAATCCGTTCGCCCGATGAGGCGTGTCCATCCCTCGGGCTTGTACGAAGGTTTGCTTCCCGACTACGATTCCGGGGCCCCCGATTACCGCATCCGAGTATCCAATTCCCACGGGCAGACGTACGACATGCAGGATCCTTATTCCGTCCCGACGTTCCTCACCGACTTCGATCGATTCCTGTTTGGTTCCGGCAAGCACTGGAAGCTGTATGAGCGTCTCGGCGCGCACCTGCGCTCTGTCGATGGCCACAGCGGCGTGAATTTTGCAGTTTGGGCACCCAATGCGCAGAGCGTTCAGGTCGTGGGTGACTTCAATCATTGGGATGGCAAGACCCATTGCATGCAGAAGCAGATTCCTTCAGGGATTTGGGAACTGTTTGTCCCCAATATCGGAGCGGGGATGAAGTACAAGTTTCGGATGCGGACTGCGGATGGGCAGGTGATCGACAAGACCGATCCGTTTGGGTTCTTCGCGGAATTGCCGCCGCGCACTGCCTCGATCGTTCAGCCCTTGGGGGCCTATTCCTGGAATGATGGCGACTGGATGGAGCGACGGCAGAGGAACGAGGTTCTCGACAAACCGATTTCCGTCTACGAAGTTCATTTGGGGTCATGGCGCAAGAGTCAGGGTGGTGTTCACGGATGGATGAATTATCGGGATCTCGCGCATCAACTGGTCCAATACTGCCAGGAAATGGGGTTCACCCATATTGAACTCCTCCCAGTCTCCGAGCATCCGTTTACCGGATCGTGGGGCTATCAAACGGTTGGCTACTTCTCGGTGACGAGTCGATACGGCACCCCCGAAGATTTCATGTACTTCGTTGATCACTGCCATCAACATGGGATCGGGGTCATCATCGATTGGGTTCCTGCCCACTTTCCCAAGGACGGACACGGACTCCGTCGATTCGATGGCTCAGCGCTGTTCGAGCACGAAGATCCTCGACAGGGAGAGCATCCTGATTGGGGTACGATGATTTTCAACTATGGCCGGCATGAAGTCAGAAACTTTTTGATCTCCAACGCGCTCTTCTGGCTCGACAAGTATCACATCGATGGCTTGAGAGTCGACGCCGTTGCATCGATGCTGTATCTGGACTACTCGCGCAAGGAGGGAGAGTGGATCCCCAACGCGTACGGTGGCCGAGAGAATTTGGACGCGATCCATTTGCTTCGCGAGTTCAACACCGAGGTCCATTCTCAGTTTCCAGGTGCGCTGACGATCGCCGAGGAATCCACTGCGTGGCCAGGAGTCAGTCGCCCGATCGAGCATGGTGGATTGGGATTCTCGCTGAAGTGGAATATGGGTTGGATGAACGATACGCTTCGCTATATGCGGCATGATCCGATCCACCGCCAGTACCATCACAACGAACTGACCTTCAGTCTGATATACGCTTTCACCGAGAATTTTTCCCTCCCTCTCTCGCACGATGAAGTGGTGCATGGCAAGGGAGCGTTGATCGCTCAGATGGCTGGCGATCTGTGGCAAAAATTCGCGAATCTGCGATTGCTTTATAGCTACATGTGGACTCACCCAGGCAAGAAACTGCTGTTCATGGGTAGCGAGTTAGCACAATGGCACGAATGGAACTACGACAGCGAACTGCAGTGGGACTTGTTGCAGTGGGAGACCCATCGGGGCATACAGCGATTAGTCGGCGACTTGAATCGCTTGGTCCAGAACGAACCCGCCCTGCATGAGATCGACTTCGAAGAGGCGGGATTCGAGTGGATCGATTGCATGAACTCGTATGACAGTGTGCTGGGATATATCCGCAAAGGAAAAAACCCGGACGACTTCCTGGTCGTTTGCTGCAACTTTACTCCGGTGGTTCGGGATTATCGTATGGGAGTGCCGCGCGGTGGGTACTACCAAGAGATCTTCAATAGCGATTCGGCCTACTACGCTGGCTCGAACGTCGGCAACTACCCAGGCTTGAGCGCAGACAGCAATCTGCCGCACCATGGCCGCCCCGCCTCGATCTGGGTCAAGCTGCCACCGTTGGCGACGGTGGTCTTTAAGCCCCAATAGAAAGATCCAGTAGAAAGATCCAGTAGAACTCGGCACTGGCAATTGATACGACCGACACAATCGATCCTAACCAAGCCTACATCCTGGGGTTTCATCCAGGTGCAGCGTGCATGGTGGGACGGATTTAAGAACTAGACTTTCAGGACCAGCGAGCGGTGACAGATCATCGCTCGAACCACGGATGGTTTCGTTGATCCCTTTCACGGAGCGTCCGCGTTATGTTCGAATCAAGAAAGTTTCAGAACGAATCCGTTCATGGCACAGACGACGAGCCTTGCATGGATTCGTTTGTGCCAGCAACGCAATGGGATGAGCTGCGCAAGCTCTATCCTCCGAAGCGGAGCCGGACACGAGGCTTGCGGCGCTTGTCTCAAGCGATGGAGACTGAGAACCCTGAGAACCTCGAAGGCGTTGCGTCTGATGTTCGTTGGAACATTTCCCCGATGGATTGCTCGACGGAAGTCGACGTGGTCGAGGAGACTATGGATTTCGTACCCGACCGAATCGTCGCGGAACTCGATGCCTGCTATGCATCGGACGCATTTATGGATGATTTGGACTGGGCGTTGCAGACCTATGACATTTGCCAACGGGAATCCGGTGAGGAAGACAACATGGACGACGAGCTCGAGATGTTGGAGGCGGTGCAGGATTTAACACGTTTTGTAGCGAAAACTTCGCCGCGCCGCGCCGCAGCCGCTCCCGCAAAGCCAAGCATCCCCGATTGAAAAAACCGGTCGTGTAAGAGACACTCGTAAATCAAGCCAGCGCATCGGTGCGTTGGTTGGATACAAGTGGACTCGGTGGACCGGTTGGGTGCTTCGTGAAGCCAAAAGCTGTCTTGGCGTATTGCAGGGAAAAGGATATCCGCGCGATCGATCTCCGATTTGTGGATCTGGGGGGAAACTGGAAGCATCTGTCGATGCCAGCCACCGCGCTGACCGAGAACGCATTTGAATTGGGGTTCGCGCAGGAGGCGATGTTGCGAGGTGTTGCGGGCGAAGCCCGCGAGCAGCTCGTCCTAGCCCCCATCTCGGAAGCGCACTTCGTCGACCCGTTAGTCGATCAAGCTACCCTCGTCATCTTGGCACGAATTTTGGACCCTTTCTCAGGGGAGGATAGTTGGCTCGATTCCCGTTCGGTCGCCGCGCGGTCGATCCAATATCTTCAGTCCACCGGCATCGCCGACGCCGTGCAATTGCGAACCGCCCAACCCTTTTCCTTGCAAAGCATGCGGGCGGACGATTCTCGTGATTCGTTGCCAGCAAGTCGTTTGCATTTGGCTTGCGGAACGCTCGATGAGGATTTTTCATTTCGTAGCAATTTAGCTTCTGTGGCTATGGAAGCAGGCGTGGTTTTCGATCGGCACTACCGCGCCGAGCACTCTACGTCGGAGGTGGTACTGGGATCCTCGAGCCTCCCCGAATTGTGCGACGATCTGATGATGGTTCGATATCTTATCGATCAACTGGCACATCGCACGAACCGTCGCAGAATAGCAACCGATGCTCGGATGCCAACCCAATGGATGCTGTCGCGTAGCGGAGAGCCTATTCTGAGTGGTTCGTCGCAGCTCGGCCTGAGTGATGTTGGTTGGTACGCCATAGCAGGAATCCTCGAGCATGCGGCGACGCTCGCCGCGGTAGCCTTGGCTACACCCGACCGAGTATGCGACACGGAATATCGCTGGTCGAAATCCATTCACTCCGATGCCCAGGATTCACTCTGTCATGTCATCTTCGACCACCATGATCCGAGGGAACGGACGATCGAGTATCGAGGTCTCCCGTCGGAAGGAAACCCATATTTGCAAATGGCGGCAACCTTGATGGCGATGATCGATGGTATTCAAAACAAATATTCCGTATCTCAGCAATTGCGGCATCGCGAGGAATCCACTTCTCCATCCGAGTCACCCTCAAGCGGAGAGTCCAATGTTTGGAGCGTCTCGCAGCTCCACCAATCGCTTCAAGAAGATTCCGATTTTCTTCTTGTCGGAGATGTATTCTCCGAGTCCTTGCTGGAAACCCTAACCCGATTCCTGGAACCGTAGGATGCAACGAGCTTTGAAAGCGGATTACGAGAAACGGCGTGAGAGACTGAGGTCCGAATTTCGCCGGACTGGCCAGGA
Source organism: uncultured Pirellula sp. (assembly GCA_964464255.1). Taxonomy (GTDB): domain Bacteria; phylum Planctomycetota; class Planctomycetia; order Pirellulales; family Pirellulaceae; genus JBKCUI01. Next base: position 6,718 of record CAYXFO010000014.1, on the reverse strand, counting down.
GAACTTGCTCGTCACCTGCCCGTTCAACGTGACCTACCTGACCGGCTTTACCGGCGAGGACAGCTATCTTTTCATCGACAAGAGCAATGAATTCCTCCTCAGCGACGCACGCTACTCTCAGCAGATAGGCGAGGAGTGCCCGCAATTAGAACTCGTACTTCGTCCATCCAACATGTCTATCGTAGACATGGCTGGCAAGGAAGCTGCGAGCCGTTCGATCAAGAGAATGTGGGTGGAGTCGCTCACAACGACGGTTGCTCAATGGGAGCGGATGCGGGAATTGCACCCACAGGGTGAACTCCTGACCAGCCGCGGATTGATCGAACATCTTCGGGAACGGAAGGATCCGTCCGAACTGGCTGCTATCCAGCGGGCGATCGACTATGCGCAGCGTGCGTTTCTGGCAACGCGATCTCTGCTCAATCCCGAGCAAACGGAAAAACAGATCTCCGGTGATTTAGAAACCAACATCAGGCGATTAGGAGGAACCGGCTCTGCGTTCAAGACCATCGTCGGCGTGGGACCGCGGTCTGCTTTGCCACACGGTCGCCCCTCCGATGTCAGGCTAGGCACAGGCGGCTTCGTTCTGATCGATTGGGGGGCCAAGGAAGATCTCTACTTGAGCGACCTGACGCGAGTGGTGGTCACCGGGAAGGTAAGCCCTAAGCTTGAAAAAATCTACCGTGTGGTTTTGAAAGCTCAGCTCGCAGCGATCGACGCGATTCGGCCTGGAGTCTTGATGAGCCAAGTGGATGCGGCTGCTCGCAGCGTCATCGAAGAAGCTGGGTTTGGGAAGAAGTTCACGCATGGGCTCGGCCACTCGTTCGGATTGCAGATCCACGAGTCGGTCCGGTTGTCCCGGGGCCAGGATCGTCCCTTGGAAACTGACATGGTGGTCACGGTTGAGCCGGGGATCTACCTACCCGGCTTCGGAGGAGTTCGGATTGAAGATGATGTGCTGGTGACCAAGGAAGGCCACCATGTCCTGAGCAACCTGCCGAAAAGTTGGGAGGAATGCAGGAATTTTTAAGCTGAGGAAAGAGCCGAACTGGCCATACTAGCGTAATAACATCAGGAATTACCGAGGATTACAGTCCGAGAGCGTTGTGGGTGCAGGCTATCCATGTTGCCTCCGGATTTGCAATCTTCTACCATTCATTCGGTTGCGAACAACACCCAGGGACGGTAGAGAAGAGTACCGTGCAACGGTGCGGGAAATGGTATACGCAACACGACCTACGGTTCGCTCACGAAAGAACATTATGCAAAGACGCAATAGCTGTGGCCAGGTTTGGATTCGACTCTCCGGAGTCACTCTGGCAACGATCGCTTCGATGGCCCCTCTGTCACAATCGTTCGCGGAGGAATTCCCACGAGTCGCCACCGTCAAAACACCCCCTGCCGACAATCGCATCATCGTTCGGAGCGTGCGCAACTTGGTGGAAGAAGGGCACATCTCGCAGGAGAAATTTGACGACGCACTGTCAAAGCGAGGATTCCAACTGTTTCTTCGTCAAGTCGACCCGATGAAGTCCTATCTGCTGCAACCCGACGTCGATGAATTTCGTGCCAACGAAATGGAGTTGGACGATATGCTGAAAAAAAACAACATCTCCTTTGCATACACGGTCTACCTGCGTTACTTGGATCGACTCAACGAAGTCACACCGATCATTCACGAATTGATCGACTCACCCCTCGACTTCAGTGTCGAGGAATACATCGAAAGCGATGCCAAGGAGATGAAGTACGCAGCCAATCTCGAGGAGCTCAAGGACCGATGGCGCAAGACAATCAAGCTGAATTTCCTCTCAGCTCGCGCCGATGGAGATTCGGACGAGAAGACGCGAGAAAAACTCCATAAACGCTACCGAACCTATTACAAGACGCGCTCGCAAACCGACGTTTATGAGCTGCTGGAAATGTATTTGACCGCCCTGACGACCTCCCTGGATCCGCATACAACCTACATGGCGCCGAGGGAGAAAGACAATTTTGATATGCACATCTCCCTCAGGCTAAAGGGGATTGGCGCTACTCTCCGTCCGGATGATGGTTCTACGATCGTGGAAATGATCGTGCCAGGCGGGGCCGCTGACAAGGACGGTCGGCTTAAGGAAGGAGATGAGATTGTCGCAGTACAGCAGGACGACGGGTCGCCAGCCGTTGAAACCCTCGACATGAAACTCGATGACGTCGTCTCGATGATTCGCGGCGAAGCGGGCACTAAAGTAAAACTGCACGTCAAACCCAAGATGGGTGGTGAACGGCAAATCTACGAAATCACTCGAGCGATCATCAAGCTTGAGGATAGCGCCGCTCAAAGCGAAGTCATCGAACGAGGAAAGAAAGCGGATGGGTCACCGTATCGAATCGGTTGCATCAAACTCCCGAGTTTCTATCTCGATATGGAAGGGGCCCGAAGCAATCGCCAAGACTATCGACGCACATCGACCGACTTGGAGGCAATCCTAGGGAAATTCAACGACTCGAACGTCGATGCAGTCGTCTTGGACTTGAGCCGAAATGGTGGTGGATCTCTGCCCGAGGCGATCGCCGCTACAGGGCTGTTCATCGAATATGGTCCGGTAGTGCAAGTCAAGGATTCCAACGGCCGCACACAAACCATGAACGATGACGTGCGATCGATCACATGGCGCGGACCATTGATCGTCAAGACGAGCCAATTGAGCGCCAGTGCAAGCGAAATCTTCGCCGGTGCCATTCAGGATTATGAACGTGGTCTGATTGTCGGTGATCCGAAAACCCACGGGAAAGGGACGGTGCAAACGCTATTGGATCTGGCGCCCGCCCTTTTCGGTGTCGGAGCCACCAAACCGTTGGGAGCACTGAAGCTGACCATTCAGCAGTTCTATCTCCCCGATGGTCGTTCCACGCAACTCGAAGGGGTTGCCGCCGATGTGATCCTCCCGTCGATGACCGCCGAGATGGACTTGTCCGAATCCGACCTCGACTACGCGCTCCCCATGGATAGCGTCAAAGCACAGCCTCACAAGGATTATTCGATGGTCGATAGCGCTATCAAACAGTTGTTGCAGCAGCAGTCAACCGCTCGGATCCTCGCAAATGCAGAGTTCGAGAAATTGCTGGGGCGAATCGAAGCCTACCGCAAACAAAAGGAAGAGAAAAGGATTCCTCTGCGCGAGTCAGACTACATGGCGCGTCGCAAAGAGCTGCGATCCGAAAAAGAAGAGGAAGAACAACTCGATCCCAAGGCCGAACGTGACAAGGTTTTCCCAGCGAATTTCTATAACGAGGAAGTCCTGAACATCGCAATTGATTACATTAACGCGCTTCAGAGCGCTAATAAACTCGTTACGAAGTAAAACAGAGACCTCGCTGATGAATCCCGATCCGGCACCGTCAAAGAGTCAGGAGCAGGTGCCGAAGAATGCTACTGTTCGGCGACACCGGCCAAACCGGCTGTCGTTCATCTGTTCGATTTTGGGATTCGCAATGTTGGTGTTGGTCCCGGTTGTTCGCGGGGCCATGGAAGATGTCGACCGCCAATACGCAAACTTTGCGGGGATTGCGTTCGGTCTCCTGGCACTGC
>CAYXFO010000014.1:0-3134 GCA_964464255.1 uncultured Pirellula sp. | reverse complement strand
GTTCACTGGTTCTTGAAGATCGGTGTGTTCGTTCTTCCTCCCGTTCTGTTGCTTGGCTTCCTCGCTAATTACGAGTTTGCTGGCTTTAACGGCGAGGTTTGGCCCACTTTCCGACCACGCGGCGATTCCGCTCGCGCGAAGAAGGATCGGAACATCGTACCAACGAAGACCGAGCAACCGACAGCGGTGGTCTCATCACCTCAACTCCCCTATCGCTTCACGCAGTTTCTCGGCAATCAGCGAAACGGGGTCGTCGACGAGAACGAGTTCTCGATGCGTTGGGATCAGAAACTACCCGCGATTGCATGGCGACGTGAAATCGGTGAAGGATGGTCAGGTTTCGCAATCGCGAACGGGTTGGCGATCACTCTCTTCCAGCGGGACGATAAAGAAATCGTCGCAGCCTTGAATCTTCAAACTGGCGAGACCGTGTGGGAGCACTCAGTACCCGGACGCCATGCCAATGCACTTGGTGGAATCGGCCCGCGTTCCACCCCCACGATTGCATCGATAGGTTCTTCGTCACGCGAGGCTTCGTCCGACAATGTCGATGCTGACGATTCTAAATCTCGAGATGTCGTGATTGCGCAGACTGCGTTGGGAATGGTGCTCTGCTTGGATGCAAAATCCGGGGAACTCATTTGGAGTCTGAATTTGTTCGAGCGCGCGGGCATCAACCAAGTACAAGCGGAGAAAGCGGTGATGTGGGGGAGAAGCGGTTCACCCCTGATTGTCGATGACATGGTGGTCGTCCCATTCGGAGGCGGCAAAGAGTCTGCATCCACGATGAACAGCCTCATCGCTCTGAATATTTCGACCGGCAAAGAACGTTGGGTCGGTGGCAAAGCACAAATCTCGTACGCTTCTCCTGCTCTATTGACACTCGATGGTGTTCGGCAAATCGTCAGTGTCAACGAAGGAAATGTCACGGGGCATGACATCGCCACCGGCGAGGTTCTCTGGGAGAGCGCTTGGCCGAGCAAATCCGATGGCGATGCATGCGCTTCTCAACCTGTTCAAGTCGACTCGAACCGGATCCTTCTGGGCAAGGGTTACGCGCAAGGTTCCAAGCTGATCTTGGTTCAGAAACCCGATGAATCGAGTTCCAACCAGCAGAAGGGTTGGCAGTCTTATGATCAGTGGGCAGACGCCCGAACATTGAAAACCAAATTCACCAACGCCATCGTTTTCGAAGGAAAAGCGTATGCCCTGAGCGATGGGATCCTCGAATGTGTTGATCCCTCCGAAGGCGTACGCATTTGGAGGGGTAGACGATACGGTCAAGGTCAGATACTGGTGGTCAACGGAGCGATCTTAGTAAGCGCCGAGGATGGACGGATTGTTTCCGTCGATCGAGAGAGTGGCAAACCGATCGCAGAGATGCAAGTGCTCGAGGGAATCACGTGGAATACCCCAGCGGTCGCAGGCCCATACCTTCTGGTTCGCAACGCTTCCGAGGTCGTGTGTTTGCTTAGTCCCAAAGAGTAGGAGTCCCTGTGCCATGGATGCGCAAAGAGTGGTGTTAGGACTGGACCCGGGACTCGGTATCACCGGTTATGGAATCATCTCAGCGCCGCGCGGCAATCCAGAACTTGTCGAAGCAGGGGTCATCCGAATGACCAAAGGGAGATCCATGGCCGATCGGCTCAAGGAACTTCATGAGGGGCTTCAAGATATCCTGAGCAGTCTTTCGATTTCTGAAATCGCGATTGAACAGCTCTATTCCCATTACGAGCGACCGCGAACCGCGATTCTCATGGGGCATGCCAGAGGGGTGTTGTTTCTCGGTGCTGCCAACGCTGGTTTACCTGTACACTCTTATGCTTCGACGATGGTCAAGAAGATGCTCACAGGGAACGGTCGAGCACCGAAGGCTCAGATGCAGCATGCCGTCCGCCTGCAACTGGGGCTTGCGCACCCCCCCGATCCCCCCGATGTGGCGGATGCCTTAGCGATCGCACTGTGCCATTTTTTTGCAACGAAACCATCCCAGATGATCCTCAAGCCGACCAGGAAGAAATCTTGATCACCAAAATCACCGGCGAGTTGTTGGCGATTACCGATGACAGTGCCACCCTTGCGAATCCACCTTTTGAATACGAAATCGCGATCCCGGAATTCACGCGGCGGCAGCTGCAGACCGAGATTGGCAAGCCAGTCTCACTACACACGATCCATTACATCGAAGGGAATGCTGCGCAGGGAAGTCGCTTGACTCCCAAGCTGGTTGGTTTCCTGTCTGTTGCGGAGCGTGACTTCTTCGAACTGTTCTGTTCCGTGGATGGAGTCGGCGTCAAAAAAGCTCTTCGCGCGATGACTCGCCCCGTCCAAGATACCGCGGTGATGATTGAACAGCAGGATGCAAAGGGCCTATCGAGTCTGCCGGGAGTGGGGCCTGCGACTGCGGAAAAAATTATCGCAACCCTGCGTCGCAAGATGCCACGATTTGCTCTCTTGGTTCGCCGCGATGCTCCAGGGCTCGAACCGCAGAAACCAGGAGTGGTTGATGAAACGTTCGAAGCTTTGATTGTTCTCGGCCACTCGGAGGCCGATGCGCGCCGATTGATTGAAACCGCTATCACGGGCGGGAAGAAATTCAAAGACTCCGAGGCGATGATCCACGCGATTTATCAACGCCAAACTGGCCAAACCACTTGATGAGTGTGACCGTATGAGTCTATCTGCATCCGAGATGATTGCGGTCTGCGCGATTGCCGCGATAGCAATATTCATCGCCGTGAATCGCAAGACTCGAACCTATGGTTTCGCTTCCTGGGTGGTAGCATCCGTTATGATCGCGTTGATATCGCCCCCTTTGTATCTGGCTTATCTTCCCATCTCCTACAAAGAAACGCTTACTCTTTTGCTCCAGTCCGCGATGTTCGGCATGGGAGCGACCCTGACGTTGCAGGATTTCGCGCGTGTCCTGAAAATGCCGAGGGGAGTATTCATTGGACTCTTCCTGCAGTTTCTGATCATGCCTTTCTTGGGTTGGGGACTATCGAAGCTATGCGGGCTACCTGTCGACATTGCCTTGGGGATGATTCTCCTGGGTGCGAGCCCCGGTGGAATCTCGTCCAATGTTGTTACCTACCTCGCCAAAGGAAACGTCGCTCTCTCGGTGACCATGACTG
>CAYXFO010000013.1:6890-26077 GCA_964464255.1 uncultured Pirellula sp. | reverse complement strand
TTGGGACCTTTCTTCTGGCACGACCATCACTCGTCGCGCGATCATGAGCTTAGGCTCCGCGCGATCCCTTTTTGATTGACCCATTGATGATTTGGTCCAAGCAATCGCCGATGGCGCAAACGCCTCGACAAGACATCTATTCTACCCTGCAGACCTTGCCAAGTCGGGGAAAGAAATGGATTGCACCGGTTTTTCTATGGGCAGGATCGAGCATCCAACTCGCTGTTCGGAATGTAGCGATCATTCACCAGTGAAAACCCTGGCCGCCAAACCGAGCATACTCAGCGCATTGAAGCAGGCGTGAAGAACGATGCAGGGAACGATACTACGACGCAGTTGAAACAAGCGTGCCGAGATCATTCCGAAGAGAATGAGAGGTACCCAACTGATGCCGTAGGAGAAATGAGCTAATCCGAAAACGATCCCGCTGACGATCGCGGGCCACCAGGGTGGGAATGTATCCCCGACCGATGGCAGCGAGTCACCGGTTTTCAGGAAGGACGATGACGAGAGCTCGTTCGCTTGGAATTGAGTTGCATTCGGTGGCTCGTAGGGGTTGCCGCTTGCGCTGGCATACGTCAACCCCGGCTCGTCCTGTGAGTCGGTCAACGCGACTGCGGAAGCGGTTTGGCCAAGGAAAACGGTCTTCAGATTGCCGCCAGAAGAACGGACGGAGTCCAACCATCGAATCAACAAACCTCGGAACGCATATTCTTCCCAAATCGGAGCGCAGATGACTGCGCCGAAGAAGAGAAGTGGAAACATCCAAGGATGCTGCTTCATCGCTTCAATCACCGGATGCTCGTACTCGATGTCCGTTAGGGAGTTCACGATGCCAGAAAGAATCAAGATCACCGGCGTAGCCAACAGAAAGGCCGCTAAGCCTACCGCGACATTGATTATCACATCTCCCCCGAGAATCCCGAGCTGCAGCAGTGATGACCGGGTCCGATAGCAGAGCAAAAAGACCGACAGTCCCCACGCCATCATGTAGGACAACGCGAGGAGAGGGGTGACCCATGCGGGCACTTCCGGTTTATTTATTGCTTCAGGTGCAATCGCTATTGCGGATTGCTCGCTGACGATCGAAACCTCAGGTATTGGTTTGGCATCGCGCGAGATGAATGGTCGAACTGCAACGACCAGAGGTATCTGGGTGACAACGATACAACAAAAGAAGAGGACCAAATCGACCAAGCCGACTCGGGATGCTGGTTGATCCCGTTCCCAACCGGTCCATGACCGTACGATCTTGAGATTGAGCACGAACCAAATCCATCCTCCGAGCGATGCACCGAGGAAGGCGAGGAACGCTAGACCGAAGAGAACAGCAAACAACGACAGTTCGGGAGGTGCAGATGCATTGCTCATAATGCGTCCGTCGATGGGTTGGCGATGGAGTTCGCTTTCGATTCCGAGTTGCGAGAGCCACGGATCACCGCCAACACATATTCAATCGCTGAAACGACCGTGAGGATAACGGAGAACCATAGCAAGACCGATGTTGTCCATCGAAGCCAATCGGGAGCAGATTCGTAACTCAGAAACAGTAATGCCGCGACCACCGATGCGCACTGGGCAACCATCTTCCATTTTCCCAATTGCTTGGCGGAGAAGTCACCTCCTTTTCCTTCGACCATGCCGCGAAGACTGGTCACCAATAGCTCCCTGGCAACGACCAGCGTAGCCATCCATGCCGGAATGGGGGAATCAGGCGCACCCACCAGGGCGATCATCGCTCCGCAGATTATTACCTTGTCGACGAACGGGTCCAAGATACGGCCCAGTTTTGTTACCTGTTGGTAGCGACGAGCCCACCATCCATCGATCCAGTCGGTGGAGGCCGCCACGATGAACAAGATCATGGCAGCGATCCATGCTTCGTACTCGATCAGCCCACACACTACGATTGCCAGAACGAGTCGAACCGTGGAGAGCGCGTTAGGCACGTTCCACGGCGAGGGTTCGGACTTCACACCCGCTGAAGAGTCCGCCATCGAGTTAGCTCTCCTGTGCTGCGGCATTCGATCCGACCGCAACCCCGACCAAGTCATAATCCTTGGCGGAGACGATTTCGCAATCGATCAAATCACCCGACTTCACGGGTTGATCGGGGAGTTCCGTCACATACACGCATGCATCGACATCGGGGGCATCGGCGTAAGAGCGACCGAGCCATACTCGTTCGGCCCCTTCGAAAGCGTTGTCGATCAGTACTGGCAGCCTCTTGCCAATTTGCTTTTGACACCATGCAAACGCATTCGACTGCTGAATTGCCATCAATCGGTTGCGGCGTTCTTTCTTGACTCGTTCCGGGAGATGCCCATCGAGTTTTGCCGCAGGAGTATCGGGTTCGATGGAATAGGTAAACACTCCGAGCCGTTCGAATTGGATTTCCGAGACAAAGGCCTCGAGTTCATCGGCTTGTTCATCGGTTTCACCTGGGAAGCCGGATATCATCGTTGTTCGCATTGCTAAATTTGGAATGCCCTCTCGGAGCTTTTCAACCATTTCCACGGTCGATTCCCGAGTGACGCGGCGGGCCATTCTCCGAAGCATGGTGTTGTTGATGTGCTGAAGCGGCATGTCGATGTACGGTAGGATCCGACGCGCGGAACCGATCGTGCGAATCAATGCATCGTCGATATACATCGGGTAGAAATACATGAGGCGGATCCAATCGAGCCCATCGATCGAGTCTAGCTTCTCGAGCAGTTCTCTCAATCGAGGTTCACCGTAGATATCCATCCCGTAGTAGGTCGTGTCTTGAGCGACGATGATCAGTTCTCGTACGCCGCTATCGACGAGGCGTTGTGCTTCCATAAGAACATTGTCCATCGGCTTGCTGGCATGTTTGCCACGCATGCGAGGGATCGCGCAGAAAGTGCATAGCCGATCGCAACCTTCCGAGATTTTTAGGTAAGCGAAATGCTTCGGAGTGACTTGCAAACGCATGTGGTCGGATAGTGCGCGGACAGGTGCCGGCCGAAAGATGGTCCGTTGTTCATCGAGTCCGTCCATGATTCGGCCGACAAGGGTGCTGATTTCGTCACGACCAAAGACTCCAACCAGTCCATCGATATCCGGGCGTTGTTGGAGGAGGTTTTCGTGCTGGCGTTCGGCGAGGCAACCGGTGACGACAACGCCTCGTATTTTGCCTGACCGCTTCAAGTCCAGCATCTGATCGATTGCCTGCATCGATTCTTTGCGGGCACTATCGATGAAACCGCAGGTGTTGATGACGACGAAGTCCGATTGCTCAGGATCTTGTACAAGCCGGTATCCATCCTGGTGAAGGATGCCGAGCATCTGTTCGCTGTCGACAAGATTTTTCGGGCACCCGAGCGAGATGAAGGCATAGGTGCCCCGATTGACGGAGTTCCCGGTACCCCCGGTTGGATCGGTGGTAGGAGATTGTGCAGCTTGTGGGTTATCGACGATGGGCAGGGAACGCATGGTGATACTGGCAAGTACGGTTGGGAAGGCCTTCGCTCGATGATATCAACCGCCTGAAAACCGGCTAGCGTAAATTATTTGCTTACGGCACGTTAGCGTCCGATTTCACGGGTTTTGACGTTCGTTCCGGATGTTCGGATGGAACGAGACCGGGTTTTTCACGATGTATCGGTTTTGCTTGGGAGGGTTCGCAAAAATACTTGAGGCTGCGTCGGAATGCCGTTTGACACGACACAGCCGTGTCGATGACCAATGCAGTCAATTTGCATCGCCATCGGATCGGCGGTGCCGTGGCGGGGATCCGTTCTGCCCGATGAATCGGTCGAAAGGGTCTCCCGGGGATCAATGGTCAAGGACGCCACGTCTATGGACAGACGTTCAAAGCAAGGAGCTTTTCGGTGAAATACAATTTCGTTCGAGGTTTGGCATTGACGCTGGGGGTTTCGGCCATCCCCAATGCCGCCTTCGCTCAGTACTCAATTGGAGAATCTGGCCCCGGATTGACAAGCGGTGCCTATGTTCCTGTTGCGAAACCCGGCGTGGCGACAATGATGATCCCCGGAGTGCCTGCCGGGTACCAGAGTTCGCAAGTTGTCGGAAGTGGTATTCCGGCATCCAACGGCGCTGTTTTGGTTCAGGGAATTCCGAACGGTCAACCGCAGATGATACCGGCGACCCAAGTGCCGGTTCAGATGTTCCCTCAAGCAGGCACCACACCTCCCACCACGCCGCAATACATGGTGGCTGACAATCGTTCTCTCTTGCAGAATGGCGGATACCAGCAAGCGATCCCGCAGCCTGTACAACAGCATGCACAGGAACTGGTTCAGCCATATCCTCAAGCCGAAGCTTTAGCTCAACCGGGTGTAATCAACACCAATGAGATTCCGTACACCGCTCCAACGATCGGTACGAGCGAAGCATGCACGACAACCAGTTGTGGTCCTGCCATACGGCCGCTTTGCCCATGGATCTTCGGGGCCAACGCTCTGCTGTTCAATCGTCTGGACGACGATTGCACGGCGCTCACCTATCGCATTGCCGATCCAACATACCCGCTCCTTTGCACGCGATTGGTCGACATGCCGACAACCGGAGGCTATGAACTGTATGGTGGCAGATACTTCTGCGATGGTCGCTATGCAGTAATCGGAAGCTACTGGGGCATTTTCAGCGATCAGCAGCAAGCATCGGTAAGCGAGTTTCCCGGAACTGAATTGATGCCAGCCTTGTTCTTCACCTATGATTCGCCGTGGGGTGGCTCGACCGCTGGTATCCGCATGACTAGCCAATGGGTGAGCGACTGGTACAACCAAGCGCACACCCATCGCGTAACGAGAGAACAAAGCTTCCAGAACGCGGAGGTGAACTTCGTATCGTTTGCATTGGGTGGAGGCGCACGTCAACCGTACAGCGCCGATTGCGGGTCATGCTTGTTCGGTAGCGGTGCTGCAGATGATTGTCGACCTGGTCCGACAGGTGCATGTGCGCCGTGGTATGGCGCGCAGTGCAGCCGTCTGCGTTTGAACGCATTCGCGGGTTTGCGTTGGTTCCAATTCCAAGATCAATTGGAGTTTGGTGCGAGCGAAGCAAACGCAACGTTCGATTACTCGGCGGATGACTTCTTCTACCAGAACCATGTGACCAACGACTTGTTCGGTGGTCAGTTGGGTGCAACAGCAACTTGGTGCACAGGTCGTTGCTTCAACTTCTTCACCGGAACGAGTTTTGGGGTGTACAACAACCGTATGTCATTGTCGAGCTATGCGGGAACCGCAACGGAAATCGCAACGATCGTTTCAGCGAATCAGTTCAATGGTCAGCAATTTAGTTTCACGGCTCACGACAACGACATCGCCTTCCTCGGCGAAGGGAACGTTGGGACAGGCATTCGAATCAGTCGCGGATGGACTGCGAACATCGGATACCGACTGATTGGAGTCAGCGGTGTGGCGACGTCGCCTGGACAGATCCCGCGCGATTTCGGAAATCTGAACAGTGCATGGTTCCTGAAGAACGAGCACAGCATCATGTTGCACGGTTTGACTCTCGGAGCCGCCTACAACTTCTAGGCGTTGGGGCTTCAAAGAAAGCCTCCGCCTACAGCAACGAGAGCAAGGAAGCGATCTCGAAGGCCAGACGTCCTGAGAATCCGGCAACAGAAGGGCTTGCCGCAAACGAGTCGATGCAGCGGGCTACTAGGCGAAAAAACAACAAAGAACCATTGTCTTTGCTCGAAATGATGCAGGACAATGGTTCTTTCCTTTGGTGGATCGACTTGGGGAATTCCCAGTAAATCGTATAATGGCGGATACGTGGGGGGATTGAGAGCCCCCAAATTTGATGGATCGACCCCCGAAATGTTTTCAGCATGACTTCGCAACCCATCGTATCATTTGAGCACGCTAAACCGCCCTTTTGGATCGGGATTGATGTAGGGGGAACCAGCATCAAGCTTGGGCTGGTAGATGACCAGGGAGGCACCCTTGGCTTCGTCTCGATACCAACGGAGGAGCCCAAGGGGCCCGCCGATGCCATGCAGAGAGCCTCCTCTGCAGCGAAAGCCCTCTGTGTCAAAGCCGGTGTCCCGCTAACACGAATTGAGCGAGTTGGCCTCGGAACACCCGGCAGCCAAGACATTCCTAAAGGGATGTTGATCGCCCCACCGAATCATCCTCATTGGCACAATTTTCCAATTGTTCGATGCCTTGAAGAGCAGATCGGAATCAACGTCTCGTACGCTAACGATGCCAACGCCGCAGCCTTCGGCGAGTTTTGGGTCGGCACAGGCCGTGTTCATAGCAGCATGATCTTGCTGACGCTCGGTACCGGAGTGGGAGGGGGTATCATCATCAATAATCATTTGGTGGTTGGCCATAACAGCTTCGGCGGCGAATGCGGACACATCGTTATTGACCCGTCCCCGGACGCACGATTGTGTGCTTGGGGTGGTGGTCGTGGTCACCTGGAAGCCTATGCGAGCGCTACCGCCGTTGCACTGCGAGCTCGCGAACAACTAGCAGCTGGCGCCGTTAGCAGCCTTTCCGGCGAGGCCAGCTCTGTTACCGCGAAACGAATCTACGAGGCCGCACTAGCCGGAGATGCATGGAGCATGAAAATCATCGAGGAAACCGCCGACTACCTCGCGGTAGGAATTACAACCATGGTTCATATGATCGATCCCGGCCTAGTCGTCCTTGGGGGAGCGATGAATTTCGGAGGAGCGAATTCTCCGGTAGGCCGCCACTTTCTCGACCGGATCCTACAATCATTTCGAAATCGAAGCTTCGATTACGTCGAACACGGGACTACGATTGAATTTGCCTCCCTCGGCGGCGACGCTGGATACTTGGGTGCTGCAGGCATCGCCAGGATGGAATACCAACAAAAACAATGAATGCCAAAGAAACCAAGAATCAAGCTGACATACCGCAGGAACGCATCCGCAATTTCTGCATCATCGCCCACATCGATCACGGCAAAAGCACCCTCGCCGATCGACTGCTGGAACGGACCGGTACAGTCGAAACGCGTCGCATGAAAGAACAACTCCTCGATGCGATGGACTTGGAGCGAGAACGAGGAATCACTATCAAAGCCAAGGCGGTCTCGCTGCTTCATTGGCACAACGGCCTTCTCTACGAACTCAATCTGATCGATACCCCTGGCCACGTCGATTTCCAATACGAAGTATCGCGGTCGCTGACCTGCTGCGAAGGGGCACTCCTGCTGGTCGATGCTTTCCAAGGTGTCGAAGCTCAGACGGTCGCAAATGCCTACTCGGCCATGGACCACGAACTGAAAATCATTCCGGTGATCAATAAAGTCGACCTGATGCACGCCCGTGTCGATGAAGTGACCAAAGAAATGGAACAAGTCCTCGGCATCGATCCGGACGAGATCGTCAAATGTTCCGGCAAAGCTGGCATCGGCATCGACGAACTCTTGACCGCGATCATCGAACGCATCCCTCCCCCCAAAGGAGACTCAAAGGACTCACTGCAAGCCATGGTGTTCGATTCCCACTACGACGACTATCGAGGAGCTATCACCTACGTGCGGCTGATGTCCGGTGAAGTCAAACGAGGCGATAAAGTTCGCTTTTATCGCGCTGGTGCGAATTACGAAGTACTCGAACTCGGCCAGTTCGTGCCTGAACGCAAGCCGGTGGACAAACTGCGCACCGGGGAAGTCGGCTACCTGATCTGCAATATCAAGTCCCTCAAAGATGTTCGTATCGGCGATACAGTTGTCCATACCAACGACGAGCGAGTTCAACCTCTCGAAGGCTACCAGCCTCCCAAGCGAATGGTCTACTGCGGACTCTATCCAAGCGACGGTCAAGACTTTTCGGAACTGCGCGATGCTCTAGAAAAGCTCTCTATCAACGATCCATCATTCGAGTTCGCTCCCGAAACGAGCGAGGCGCTAGGCTTCGGGTTCCGCTGCGGATTCCTCGGTCTGCTCCACATGGAGATCATCCAACAGCGGCTCGAGAACGAATGCGATATCGATTTGGTTCAAACTGCACCCAACGTCACCTACGAGATCATCACCCGAAACGGTGAGAAGCGGGAAATCCATCGTCCGCAAGAAGTTCCAGACTCAGGGGATATTCAAGAATTTCGACAGCCGATCGTTCGAGTCAATTTTGTTCTGCCGACCGAGTACATCGGTGTGGTGATGAAGTTGTGCCAAGATCGACGCGGGATCCTACGTGGCAACGAGTACCTTTCCGCAACCCGAGCCCTGGTCTCTTATGATCTGCCCCTCGCTGAGGTGATCTATGACCTGCACGACAAACTCAAGAGCGCCACACGCGGTTACGGCACGATGGATTACGAAATCATCGGCTACGAAGAAGCGGACCTGGTCCGAATGGATATTCTCGTCAACGGAAAACGAGTCGACGCGTTGAGTATCATTTGCGATCGCCGAGATTCCGATCGACGCGGCCGTGCTGTCGTAAAGAAACTCAAGGAGGAGATCGATCGTCACATGTTCGAGGTCGCTGTACAAGCTGCGATCGGTTCGCGCGTCATCGCACGTGAAACCGTCCCTGCCATGCGCAAGAACGTGACCGCAAAATGCTACGGCGGCGACATCACACGAAAACGAAAACTATGGGCCAAACAACGCGAAGGCAAGAAGAGGATGAAGTCCATCGGTTCGGTCGACATACCGCAGAAAGCCTTCATGGCCGTTCTCGATACCGGGTCGGATAGCAAATAATCATTAGTCCATTCAGGGAGGGCTGGTCATGGTTCGCGAACGCAAGTTGACTGCACGCCAATCCGAATCGTCGGACGACGATCTAGGCGACGATCCCACGCTGGAACCGACCGTGGAATCCAAGGCTGTCGCAGGTGATCCCAGCGGACCGGGCGAAAACGACTCCGTTCTACGCCCTCGCCGCATCGCGGATATGGTCGGACAACGCGAGGTCATGGAAGTCCTGCAAATCGCAATCGATGCGGCGAAGAAACGGAAGGAGCCCCTCGGTCACATCTTGCTCGACGGGCCACCCGGACTTGGCAAAACCACATTCGCAGTCTGCATCCCGCGCGAACTCGGGGTCAAAGTAGACATGGCAAGCGGTCCAAGCCTCAAAGCACCCAAAGAGATCATTCCCTATCTGACCAATCTCGAGCACGGTTCGGTTCTGTTCATCGATGAGATTCACCGATTGCCAAAACCGGTCGAAGAGTTTCTCTACACGGCTATGGAGGATTTCCGGATCGATATCGTGCTCGGTGAAGGGGTAAACGCTCGAACCCTGAACCTCAAACTCCATCCCTTTACATTGATCGGTGCCACTACGCGGGCAGGCATGCTCAGTTCACCCCTTCGCGATCGATTTCATATCCGACAGCATCTCGGATACTACAACATCGAAGATCTTGTGGAGATCCTGGGCCGAAATGCTCGAAAACTGAATGTCGAATTGACTAAGGATGCAGCGCAGGAGATTTCCAAACGTTCGCGAGGGACCCCACGCGTCGCGAACAGCCGACTGCTGTGGGTTCGCGACTACGCCATGAGCAAAGGGGACGGTCGCATCAACCTCGAAATCTCGCATCGAGCTCTCGATATGCTCGGTATCGATGAAATCGGACTCGATCGACAAGACCGACGCTATCTCGAAACACTCATTCGAGTATTTCAGGGTGGCCCGGCAGGCCTCGAAGCGATCGCGCACACCATGAGCGTCTCGTCCGATACGCTCGAAGACGAGGTGGAACCGTTCTTGCTGCGGTCAGAATTCATCGTTCGAACGCAACGCGGTCGCTGCGCGACGCTGAAATCCTACAATCTGCTGAAAATGCAACCGCCCACGCGAACGCCGAGTTTGTTCGACTCGCTCGACAGCTGATCCGACCGATCGGTCGGATCAGTCTGATCTGTCTGATCGGCTACTGGGTAGCGTCCCCTACGCAGTACAGATGCGAGTCGGAACGAAGGTACAATTCACCGCGATCGACCGCTGGCGTCGCGTTGCACATGCTCTTGTCGTTGGCAAACCGATTCTGTGCGATCACCTTCAGTTCGCCCCCCGGTTCCGTCACCAATAGACCATCAAAGCGAGTCTGAAAGTACAGTCGATTGCCGATCGCCACCGCAGATGCATAGACAGGTCGGTCTCGCGACGTGATATTCGATACGCGCGATCGAGTGACCAACTCTCCATCCTTTGCCGAACTCACATAATACGTCCCTCGATCATCGATCCAATAGAGTTTGCCTTCCAGCAAGACGGGTGTGGATACATACGACGAGTTGCGGCTTGTCCATACCACATGCGTTTTGGTGACGTCACCCGTGCCACCCACGCGAACAGCAAGTGACCCACTCGATCGGTAACCACCGAACGCAATCACGGTGTCGCCATCCAGGATGAGGCTCGGAGAAACGTTGCCCGTGAGTAACGTTTCGGCATACCACACGAGTTTCCCTGATCGAGGATTTAGGCCCCAGATCTCACCGGGAACGGCAATCACAAGATCTGTACGTGTGTCGTCAACTTTTACAAGGATCGGGGTGCCATAAGCAAGCTCGAGCGCTGATCCGACCGCCTTCCAAACTTCTTCGCCGGTTGCCGCGTTGAGTGCGAGTATCGATTGGCTCTCTTCGGATGCGTTGACTATCACAAGATCTTCGTAGAGGATTAGACTCGAGGCGGTTCCCCATCCGCGATTGCCTGACTCGGTCCCGACGCTCGTTTGCCAAAGTTTGTTTCCCTGCATGTCAAACGCCAACACTCCTGACTTGCCGAGAAATGCAAAGACTCTATTGCCATCGGTGACTGGAGTATTGGTGGCGTAGCCGTGTTCCGGTACCCCCATACCTTGATACGGATCTTCGGGTTGCACTGCCGCTTCGTCGTAAGTCCAGAGGATTTTCCCATCCTCTCTGGAAATACATAGCAGATGTCGCTTCAATTGCCCTGTTCCACGGCCAGCCTCGTTATTGATCCCGGTGTAACAAGTTAAGAACACATGCTTGTCGGTGAGGATCGGACTCGATGAACCCGGGCCGGGTAAGGGAGTTGACCATTTCAGATTCTTGGACTCGGACCATTCGGTCGGTATACCTGATTCGGAACTAACCCCCACTCCATTCGCACCGCGAAACCGAGACCAATCCGTGGCGGAGTCTTTGGTGGAGGTCGATACCAAGTCTGTACCGCGACTCTCCTCCTTTGCTTCTACATCGGCAAATGCAACTGCTTTATCAGCCGAAGCCATCTGATTAGCGGGTCGAACTGGGACACCTGGACGACGCGGACGGACTCCGGGTCGAATCGCCGGAAGTGCAGCAATCACTGCAGCGATAACGAAGATCGGAAGCCCGATCAAGAACCATTTTCGCAATCGCACTCTTGAGCGAGAGCCTTCAATCTTCTCAGGATCTTCAGCTAAAGGTACGTTCTCGGTCATTGCTGTTCACTCTTTGAAAAGAAGATACTTCCAAGCGTTCTCATAACGCATGCGTCGCATCCAGTTCCGACAACTGGAATCGAAGGTGAGTTTTAGCGTTTCAACCTTAAGATACCATGAAGCTCGAGCGTTGCCGCATGGTTTCATACAAGATGATGGTGCCTGCCGTGGCAACGTTAAGAGATTCTACTCCACTCGCCATAGGGATGGTACAAATCGCATCGGCTAGACGCTTTGTTTGAAGCCGCACGCCTGACCCTTCGTTTCCAACAATGAACATCGTCGGGATCCTTAAATCCATACTCCATATCGGTTCGCCACGCATATCAGCGGCAATAACGCGAACCCCCAGCCTTCTCGCATGCGTAATCAGGGTTTCCATCAAGACTGCCTGTGGGGGCAAGCGAAACCATTGACCAGCCGTGCTCCGAAGCATTTTCGGATGGACAGGACTGACCGAATCGGGACTGAGAAAAAATCGATTCGCTCCCGTTGCGACAGCCATGCGCAACAATGTTCCCGCATTGCCAGGATCTTGAACACCATCGGCCGCAATCGTCAAACTCCAGTCTCTCGGATGACTGGACAACTCGAAATCCTTCTCGTCAGGCAGGTTCGCAATCGCTACGATCCCATCGGGATTCTCAGTGGTCGCAGCCTGCCGCAACCATCGCGGAGAAACTTGATATTGCTCGATAGAGTCCGGTGCGCTCTGCAGCAGATTTCCATGCGATTCGAACCAATCGTCGGTAAAGTACACGCTTTCAAGAGGCCATCGTGCCTGCAAAGCCTCGGCAATGAGATGCGTTCCCTCTACGAGAAACTGCCGCTGGTCGGAATGTACGCGATGAAACCGCTTGAGTTTCTTCAAGTGCGGGTTGCTCAAGCTATCGATTCGTTGCGTCACGGGGAAAGCTCACCTTGGAAAAGCGATTGCTGAAGTAACTGCTATTGGCTGATGGGATTCTTTAGATAGTAAAAACGTCCATCTTCCGCGCCACCGATGAAATCAGCTACTCGATCGCCATTGAAATCCACGGTGGTCGGACTGACATCGTGCCCTTCAATGTTGCGATCCGATAAAGATCCCATGGCTCTAAACCGCATGAAGGGAGCATTGTCGAGAGTAGGCAACCCTCGATACAAATCGGCGTTCTTTGAATTCAAAAGCAAATCCAACTGGCCATCTAAATTCCAATCGACGACATGAAGCTTGCGACGCCCAGAACCACCCGCTGACCTTTCATTCAAACGTAGCGGTTTCCCCTGCGCATCCAAGAAGCAGCGAACCGGTCCCTTGCAAAGCAACTCCCCTTTCCTCTTGAATCGCTCGAACAAGACCAGAAACCCCTCGGTGTCGAGCATCGCGAGGTCGGGCAATCCGTCGCGCGTGAAATCGTATACCACCGGAGTTGTACGCCATTGAGTTAGCAATGCATTTGACTGAGGCTTTTTCCACCCCCAAGCCAAACGGGGAATACTCGTTTCGCCATCGAGCGCGTTTTCTGGATCGCCCCATTGAATCTCGACAGGTTGCGAGTGATCGAACCGAGGATGGGATCGGCTGCCGACATTCTTCAACCAGCAGACCTCGCCGAGAATGCTGTTGTAAACGATGTCTGGAAGAGCATCCAAATCCCAATCGGCTACGCTCAACGTGGTGTATCCCCATTTCGCTTCCGCAGGCCCCTGGATACTGCCATTGGCTCCGGCTTGGACGCGAAACACTTGCCCTCCCACTTCAAGTCGCTTCGGAGCTTGCCAGACCGGCTCCGGACTCCTCGTGCGGCTAAGGTTCTCGAAGATCTCGATGTATCCCGCAGTATTCCCGGACACGATATCGTCATCCCCATCTCCATCCCAATCCACGCCGACGGGAGTCGCCAAAGCGCCGCATTTCAAGCAATCTGCGAGTTGCTGAAAGTAGCGAGGTTGCTCAAAGATCGGGACGCGATCCGAATCGATACCGCCAGTGTTCTGGACCCATGCGACGCGACCGTCTTCATCTCCGACAATCAAATCCAGATCGCCATCCAAATCCCAATCGAACGCGACCGGTACAATCATCTGCAGATCCATGCGAACATCGCTTCCCGACGGGTCCTTCAGTCTGTGCCCGGTCGCGAAACGCGGAGAATGCTTGTCACCCGTGTTCTCGAAGTAAGTGAATCGATCGAGAAACTCGCCGCAGATCAGATCCAGATCGCCGTCGTTGTCCATGTCGACAAAGTTCGGCGATGGGCAACCGTAGGTCTCGAGAGGAGTATCACTATCGAAAGGTCCGATCTTCAATTGCACCGGTTCCGCATAGCGATCGTCACCAAGGCCGCGATGCCAGTAAACAAACCCGCGCAGAGGTCCAGCAGTCCACGTTCCGTTCTCATCGTAAGCGTCGTCCCAGCCATAGAAACTCCAATCCTCGATACCGACCAACAGATCGATGATGGCATCGCCATCCAAGTCGGCATATCGCCATTGGTTGTGCCGCACTTTAGGACCCTTGGTCATCGTCCCTTGCGGCTTATAGAAATTGGGAGCGACAGATAGTTGCTTGGATTGCTTGGTTCCGCTCCTCTCGAAGTTCTCATATTCAAGCCCTGGGCTCAACACACGCATCTTGCCATCGATGTAACTAGGCATGACATAGTGCACGGTGCTGCTTAATTTTCGCGCCGGGTAGAAGATCGGCATCGGATTGTCTTTCGTCGAGCCGCTACGGTTCTCGAAATACCATACTCCGTTGGAGGGCTTATCAGGGCAGGAAACGAGCAAGTCCCAATCTCCATCCCCATCGGCATCGCAAGGGATCGGCCATGCCCAAAGCCCTACACCTAAGTCGACTGCGAGTCCCGGATTGTTGTATCGGAGGGGACGCATCTCCTGAGCAACACCCATCGATCCTAACGAAAGCGTTATCGCGGCCGTTGCGAACACCAACCATCGAGAACGGAGACGGCTGATTTCCGCGAAGTTTCCTCTGCAGTTGACTAGACGGAGAACAAGTATTCTAGGCACGAATAGTGGCATGCTGTCACCTCCTGATCCTCATATTTCTCGCTGCTTGGCAATTTTATGAAGAATGATAACATCCGGCGCCCGGACCGAACCGGGGATCTGCCTAGGACAATCGTAGAGGGGCACCCAAACATGTGCTACCCTGTAGCAGGGTGAGCCTCATCCCTTTTCAAGGAGAAGTCACGTATGCAGTGGCTGTTTGAAAACCCGCTGGCGAACATGCCTGGTCCAGCTTTCTTGGGATTATTCGGAGCATTGTTGGTCGGCGCGATCATCATCCTTCGAATCAAAGCCGCCAACATTGAGCAAGGGGATCATGCGACGCCTTTAGCGATCCCTGACCAAATCGATCCGTACAAAATCGCATACCTGCGAGGTGGCGACACGGAAGTTATCCGCACCGCGATGCTGGACTTGGTCGAGCAAGGGCGGATCGTCGATGTTCAGAAGGAGGGCCTGGGTAAAGTCCTCTCTCAAGCAAAAATGCAATGGAAGGTTGCGGATCCCACGGATACCGGTGCGGATCTTCCACCGATTCAGCGCGCTATCCTTCGAGCGTTCGCGATTCCAAGGGATCCCGAAACGTTGTTTCAATCCGATATCAAGTCCCGGGTTCACGAGGAGACTCGGCCCTACCGCGAATGGGTCGATCAAGAGAAGCTTGAGGCGGATCCCGAAGGCCGTCTGCAACTGAGAAAGCTGATGATTATCTGTCTGATAGGCATCGAAACGTTGGGGGCGTACAAACTCGCCGCCGCATGGATGCATCACCGCTCCAACGTGATCTTCCTCATAGGCATGATGTTCTTCGCGATGATCATTCTTCCGATCTGTGCGCAACATCGAAGGCTATCCCAAAGGGGCAAGAACTTCCTGCGACATCTGCAGTCTGCTTTCGGCAAGCTGCGATCGGTTAAGGACGCTCGCAGCAAGCCCGTCGAACCTAACTATGCCTATGGCAACGCATCGCTCCCCCTGATGGCGATGGGCATATTCGGAGTGAGCGCGCTGCAGGGGAGTTCCTACGATCCTTTGTATCAGTCCTACCAGCGAGCGGCCTCGACCAGTAGCGGTTGCTCGACCTTCACATCTTTTGGGTGTGGCAGTTCGAGTGGAGACTCAGGTTCCAGTTGCGGCAGTGGATCGAGTTGCGGAAGCAGTTGTGGCGGGGGCGGTTGCGGTGGCTGTGGTGGAGACTAAACCCGTGCCCGCTCGCGAACCGCTGCGATCTTTGGGAGTGGGACTGGGTTATCGCCCAGTCCATCGAGATGAGATCTTTGCCCATCGAAGCTCCATCGACTTCTTCGAAATCGTGGCCGATCATTACTTCTCGGCATCCCCTCCTAAACTCGCAGAGTTGGATTTGCTCAAGAGTAATTTTCCACTGATTCCGCACGGGCTTGCTTTATCCATCGGCAGTGCGGACGGGATCGATCAACGCTATCTGCAGGATTTTCAACGCGTTGTCGAAACAGTACAGCCCGCCTGGTGCAGCGACCACATCGCTTTCACTCGCGCTGGCGGAATCGATATCGGGCACCTAACGCCCCTTCCGAAAACAGCGGCATCACTTCGCGTGATTCGCGACAACCTACGCCGTGTCCAGGACTGTATCACAACTCCACTCATCCTGGAGAACATTACCGAATCGATTCGGTACCCGGAGGACGAATATACCGACGCGGAGTTCCTGGGCCGGATATGCGAGGAGAATAATGTAGGCCTGCTTTTGGACGTCACGAACCTATACATCAATTCAGTGAACTACCGATTTGATGCCCTGGAAGTTGTTCGAAGACTACCGAAGGATCAGATCGTGCAACTTCATTTCGTCGGTGGTCGCATGGAGGATGGACGCTGGGTCGATTCGCACGATGCAACCACACAAGATGAAATATGGCAACTGCTAGAGGCGATTTTGTCGCTGGCGCCTGTGAAGGGAGTCATTCTCGAACGAGACGAAAAGATTCCGCCCTTGAAAGATCTCATTCCGGAACTGGAACGTGCGAGGGATCTCTATCGACACGCGATTCCTGCATGAGCACCGAAGATCTCGAACGGCTACGAAAACAACAGATCGCATTGGCTCGCGCTTTAACGCAGCCATCCAACAGCTCGCCCGTCCACGATCCGAGTCTATCTAGCCTTGATCTCGAAGAGGTCGCTCGCTCGGCGGAAACGCTGATTCGCAAGCGATTGTCGCAAACTCGCTCGGCCCTGAGAGGCACTTCGATGCTGCTCCGCGATGAGTTTGCAGCAGAGTTTCGAGAATTCGCATCGACTCATTTTTTCAGTGGGCCGGATGCTATTTGGAGGGACGCTATCGAATTCTCACGCTGGCTGGCTCGCCGACGCAAGGAGCCGGCATGGTTAATCGATCTGTTGCGATGGGAGCATGAGCGGTGCTGCTGGGAGTCGCAACGCTTTTATTTTTCATTGTTCCGACTCCGGTACCGAGTAGTGGAATGGATCGATGGACACAGTGATAACTCGAGGGACGCCCCACCCGTACGCTCTAATCAGTGGATTTTCGTCTGGCGATTTGGGCATCGAGGTGGAATTCGAGCGATCCCTCGTCGTTAGGATACTAAGCCGTCCACGGTGGCTTGATCCATGGTCCTTCATGTTCGCTTCAGGTTGCAACGCTTACAATGTGCAAATGAGATTACTTGTTGTTGAAGACGAGCCCGATTTGCTTCAGTCTCTCGCCGATGCTCTGCGCGAGGATGGGTATGCGGTCGATACTGCCAGCCGCGGGGATGATGGTCTGCACAAGGCGAAGGCTTGGGACTACGACGCAATCGTCTTGGATTGGATGCTTCCGGGTACCAATGGCATGGAGTTTCTCAAGCACTTGCGGCGCGAGAAGAAAACCCCTGTGCTACTTCTCACTGCACGCGACACGGTGGGAGATCGAGTCCATGGTTTGGACTCTGGGGCAGACGACTATGTGGTGAAGCCATGCAGCCTTCGGGAGTTGCTGGCTCGCGTTCGCGCGTTGATCCGTCGAAGTTCCGGACACGCTTCGAACATCATCGAAATCGGAACCGTCCGGGTCGATACCGGTCGCAAGACCGTTTACGACGGGGACGAGCAGGTTGTACTCACGGCACGGGAATACGCGCTGGTGGAACTCCTCGCATTGAACCGAGGCAAATTGGTTACACGCAGCATGATCTATGATCATATCTTCGATGAGGACGACGATAGTCTTTCCAACATTGTCGAAGTACACGTTTCGCACATCCGAAAAAAACTCGGGAAGGAGTTCATCGAAACGCGCCGCGGTCAAGGATACATTCTCGATGGCTGATTCGAAACGTCCTTGGATGCCATGGTTTCGAACGCTACGCTGGCGGATTCAAGCTTGGTATGCGACGATTTTGGTGCTATCGCTCGTTGCGTTCGGCGCCATGCTTTATTGGGAATCGGCACGCTCGCTGTGGCGAGATATCGACGGAGACTTGACCGGCGGAGTTCGGGCGTTGGAGGGAGCCATGCGCATGCCACCGCCACCGCCTCCCTTCCCCAATCCTGGTCCGCCAGGACGTTGGGACGAGCCACCTCGCGACCGTCCTCCCCCCGGAGGCCCCGGAGGCCCCGGTGGCCCCGGTGGTTTCGGGGGACCGAATGGCCCTGGGCCGAATGGACCCGGGGGACCACCAGGCGGGTTGGGTGGCCCTCGAATGATCGATTGGTCCAATTTCGAGCGCATGGCCCCAATTCGTTTGGTGAGACCTGAACGTCGAACCTATCGAATGGTTTGGGACAGGGACGGAACCGTCATATACAACGCGGGCAACACCGGAGATGTTCCCTCGTGGGAAGACATCAGCAGTTTCTCGAAGGGGATGCGCGACGGAAATGTGATGATTCGACAACGAGGCACCATTCGCGAGGGATTGCTCGTCGGTCCCAGACGCGGTGCAATGATCGGCGTTGGAGTCGACGTTCAACTGGAGATCGATCGACTCAACCGCTTTCTGATGCTGCTGATCGGATCCGGAGTGCTTGTCTCCGGTTTGGGCTTGCTAGGTGGAGCATGGTCTTTGCAACGAACATTGCGCCCCATGCGAGAGATGCAGCAAACCGCCAGCACCATTCGCACTGAAAACCTCAGCCAGCGATTGAAAATGGAATCGATGGATACGGAACTGTCTGAATTCGCAACCTCCATCAATTCGATGCTCGACCGGGTGGAAACAGGCTTTGAACAGCAGCGGCAATTCGCTGCCGATGCATCCCACGAATTGAGAACTCCGCTCGCGATCTTGCTATCGAGTACTGAACTGGCTCTCAGTCGCGAACGAACCCCCGAAGCGTATCGATTGGAATTGGAGAAATGCCAGCGTGCCGCGCAGCGGATGAAGTCACTGATCGAGGCCTTGCTCACCCTCTCGCGTATGGATGCATCGAATCAATCGCTCGCGATGGAGCCCGTTGCGATGGATCAGTTGTGTCGCGACCAGATTGAGCTTCATCAACCACTTGCGGCGCAGCACCATGTTACCATCACATCCAATCTCGAAGAATGTGACTTAGCCGGACATGCAGGCATCTTGGAGCGTATGGTGGCGAATCTCTTGCTTAACAGCATCTCGTACAACCGCGAAGGTGGCACAGTGGATGTCGTGCTCAAGTCGGACAGCGAGACCGTTGCTCTGGAAATCCGCGACACCGGAATCGGGATTCCTAAAGAGGAAATCCCGAACTTGTTCCAGCGTTTTTACAGGGTCGACAAAGCTCGATCGCGGCTCACAGGTGGCAGTGGGCTGGGGT
>CAYXFO010000013.1:0-6880 GCA_964464255.1 uncultured Pirellula sp. | reverse complement strand
CAGTTGCATCATGGGAAGATCGAAGTGGATTCGCAGATCGGTGTTGGCTCGACATTTCGGATCCTTTTGCCAAAACGCCACGAAAGAGTTGCGCACTAACGGTTTGATTTACTCGTCCGATTTCAATTCGTCTTCGTGTGCCTCGTCATCATCGTCCTCTACAT
Source organism: uncultured Pirellula sp. (assembly GCA_964464255.1). Lineage (GTDB taxonomy): Bacteria > Planctomycetota > Planctomycetia > Pirellulales > Pirellulaceae > JBKCUI01. The sequence continues at coordinate 6,716 of CAYXFO010000013.1, read as the reverse complement.
ACGCAGAGACGGCCCATTCAGGATAGGGTTCGGTGCTCCCTTTCATGGCATGCCATAAGACGCGGTTGAGTTTATCCTCGGGCGCTCGATCGATCTCTCGAAAGTTCATGGCCTCCGACCACTCCGCATGGAGACGCAACAGCGGATCCAAGATAGCCAGCGATCCAGGGTTCATTTGGTCCAGCGGTGTCGATACAGGTACCGAAGTAAAAGGCGTGAGGTCGGGGGTATCTTGAAAGCAATCGAACATTGGGGTTGCGCTCGCGTCGAATTGATTCATCGGGGGTAGCCCTAGAATCTGCTCCATCGTCCGGAGCATGCTGGTCGTGTTGTACTGTGTGCTGACCACTGCGCCGCGTCGAACATAGGGGCTGATGCAGTATGCGGTCGTGCGGTATCCGCTGACATGATCCCAGCCAGCTTGGGGATCGTCTTCGATGATAAAGATTGCCATCTTGGGCCAGAATTTGGATTTGCTTAGCCCCTCGACCATGCGTCCCACCGCGAGATCGCCATCGGCCATGCACGAAGCCGGGGTGGGACAGTTCTTGGATGTACCGCTGGTATGGTCGTTGGGTAAACATACGAGCGTCAATTGCGGGTAGGTGCCGCTCTGCTCGAACTCCGCGAGCTCTTTGAGAAAAAAGTCCGCACGGACCTGGTCCGGCACGGACATATTCCATCCAACATAGCCAGTGGGAGAGAAGGGGCGAATACTTTCAATCCCTGGGGTGGACTCAAAGATCACCAGATCTTCGATCCCCTTCCAAGTCTTGTAGCAGCTCATGTAATCGACCGCTCCCTCTCGATTGGGATCGCGCCAGCGAACGACCGGCATCATGAACTCGCCATAGTTCCGAATTCGAATGTTGTGTTTGAGCGCGTTGTCCCAGATAAAACCTGCTGGTGAATAGGCCAAGGCATCGATGTCGCTTTCCTCCATGCCATCGGGATAGCTGCGAGGGAACCCAGCAAAGCTTTTCTCGAGGTAGTCGGTTGCGATGGCCGATGTGCTCCAATTGTGTCCGTCGGCGCTCAGGATTCCGCAGCAGTAGCTGTTGTCTAAGAGAACAAATTCGTCGACCAGTTTGTGTTGGTTGGGAGTGATGTCGCGACCAAAGATGCAGAGCTTGGGATCTCCGTTGCCGCGTGGGATGTCTCCGAACACTTGGTCATAGGTTCGATTCTCTTTGATGATATAAACAACATGCTCGATCGAACTCGGCTCGCCGATTCGCTCTGGAATAGGACGGAGGGGTTGGTCAGGCCTTGCGGGGAGACGGGACTTTACGATCGAGTCGTAGCGCATATTCCTGGTCGCGATCTCGCTCAACATGGGAAGCTCTTCGTCCTTGGGAATCGTAAAGATCGATAGGCTTCCTTGGTATTGATGGGAGTTGAATCCTTGGCCTTCGCCTTGCTTTCGAGGTTCGTTGGGGATCCCCTTGATGTTGGCCACAAACAGTGTGTTGTTACTAGGATGCAAAGCCACCGCACCAGGGAACCATCCAACGGGTATCAAACCTTTCAATCGCGTTTCCCCTCGATCTGCTGGATCGAATTCGACCACACCGATCGCGTTTTGCGTCCCGTTCGCAACATACAATCGCTCGCCCGAGCGGTCGAATACCAAGGCGTTCGGAGAAGCGCCGAACAAGTCTGCTGGATTTTGCTTGACGAAGATGGTTTCCACAACGCTCGCTTGTTGTGTATCGATGATGCTCAGAGTGTCGCTTCCAGCGTTCGCACAAACGACATACTTCGAATCGGGAGAGACTGCGAGGGCAGAGGCGTGCAGGCCTACGATCAACTCCTTCACCGCACCGGACTGTAAATCGATGATGCTGACCGATCCTTCGTTGGCGATGTGGCGGACTGGGTCGACGCGCACCGTCGTCCCTTTTCCAGCAGGACCGGTCAGGTCGCCCGCCTCAGGACGACGGCCTCCCCAGTTACTGACATAAGCCTTGCCATCAACGATCACGACGTCGTAGGGGGCGACTCCGACGTCAAATGTCCGAAGAGTTTTCCCGGTCGCCGATTCGAGTTCGAGAAGGCGATTCGACAGGTTCCCGCATACATAAAGACGGTCGCCAGATGAAGAGAAAGCGATACCGCTGGGTATCTCCTGCTTGCGTTTCGGCGCATCGGCATCGGGCAATTTCAGTACATGCGATGGTTTGACCGTGCGATCACCTTCGACCGTGAAGACTTTGATCGAACCCTGCACATTGCTGAGATAGATCTGTTTGCCGTCTCTGGAGAAGATCAGCCCAGTGAAACTGAGCAGGGAATCTTTATCTGGTTTGAGATTGTTTGGTGCATTGGGTGAAGAATCGAGTGACTTTGCATCGCTGGGCATGTCGACATGCTTCAGTATTTCCCCGGTCTCGGGAGCAAAGGTGACCAGTTTGTTGGTCTTGCCTGAAGTTACACCGAACTTCCCATCAGGAGAAATAGCAATGGCCTGGGGACGCATTCCAGGCAACTCCACCCATGTCCCATACGGTGTAATTCGCTGATGCACAGGAGTCATCAGGGATTGGCTATCCGAACGACCTACTGCTTCAGGAGTGGGATCCTGAGCCGTGGAGAAGTGGTGAGACGATAAAAGAGATAATCCGAGACCAATTGCCAGAGGTTTTCCGAATCGCATGGACCTGTCCTGAAGATGTCGTGATCGAATGGGGGCGTTATCGGTGAACATAGCGATGGACACCAACCCACACCAATGTACAGGGATGTTCGGCGGATGTTTATGAAGAGTTTGTGAAACGCGGCAAGCTCGCCACAGGTAGTTCTACGGAGAGCAAGGAAGATGGTGTTCTTCGGGTAGGCATCAAGCGTTCAACGGTACACTGGGATCGTCCGCGATGTTGACCCACACATGAACGTGCGGTGCTCCGCGGAAATGCCAAACGAAACTCGGACCTTCCAACCGCCAGTTGTCCCACACCTTGTCGTCTCCGATATCTTCATCGGTATAAAAAGCGAGATGGAGTCGATCAATGCCACCTTGTTTGGCGAGGCATTGCTGAACTTCATCGCGATCCGTGGTGCGGAAGGGCTCGATCAGCTTGTTCAACGTTCGGACCAGTTCAGATTTCTGATCTTGGGATAGTTCCGAGATAGGAATACCGGAGTAACCACTTGCACGGAATGCGACCGCATCCTCGTCGGGAGTCTCGGCGACCTCTGCGAGTTTGCGCTGACGGCCATCGAGCATTTGATAGACCTTGTTCGCTGCGACCGCCTGTTCCCAAAAGACATTGCCAGGATGGGAGGCTGATTCGTCGTCGGTTCCGGCTGCGTGACCGTAGAAAATTGGACCGCCGAGGGCCACATGCTCTTGCGTGTTTCCATCGCATCGAAGGGTGGTGTGTCGGCCGGTCAGAACAAACTCAAATTGCTGACTTCCCGGAGTCCCGAAGATTGCGAGGCTTTGCCCGACGCCGAATCCACCCATATCATCCTTGAGTTGCTTATCGAAGCGATCGTGCCACTCGGGATGGATAATGCCTCGGAAGATATCGCGAACGAGGGCTTGTTGGTCGCGTGTGTAGAAATCGCTCAGGACCGTTGGCTTGGTGATTTTCCAATTGTTGGCGACACGCGTACGGAGGAGTCCTTGATCCTTCGTGGTGTGCTGCCAATCGAAACAGACCACTTCCTTTTGACGTGGAGTGAGGGATTCGTAGAGAAGCTTAACCAGGGTCTCTGGAGTTTTGGTTGTTTCCTGCAAAGCCAATAGAGGCTGGGTGCCGAGCGTACCAGCGATGGCTGCCGCGGTGGAAGTGGCATGAATGAAGCGGCGGCGATCCCACTGCAAGGCATGTTGTGGCTTGCCACTCGATGAATTCGTATCCATAGTTTTTCTCCTGATCGAAAACCTAAACGGGCACACACTCTTATGAGCCTCCAGGTCGCCCCAGATTCACAAATCATACCCCAGATTCGGGCCGATGGCACTCAGCTGTTCGGGTTCCACTCCGGGAATTGCTCGAGTTGGGTTTTCAGCGCGGCGCGCGCCCGATTCAGTCGTGAGCGGACGGTTCCTATCGAGATGTTTAAAACATCCGCGATTTCCTCGTAGGACAGATCTTCCATTTCGCGGAGCACGAGAATGGACTTATGATCCTCGGAGAGGAGGGCAAGGGCTTGATGGACCAACTGAACGTCCTCATGGCGTGACAATCGATCGTCCGGAGAATCGCCGTCGGAGATCGGTTCATTGCCGGTGTTTTCTCTCGATTCATCGAGCGACACCACACCGCGATTGCGACGCCTGCGGGCCAAGGCAAAATTGAAGGCGATTCGGTAGATCCAAGTAAAGAATCTGCTGTTTTGCTGAAACGTGTCGAGTTTCAGATAGGCTTGAATGAATGATTCTTGGACCACATCCTCGGCCTCATCGGCGTTTCCAACGATGCTGATCATGGCGGTATAGAGACGGTCTTGGTACCTCAGCACCAACGTCTCAAAAGCCGTACTCTGGCCTTCTAAGGCCAATCGGATCAACTCTTCTTCGTCGTTCACAAGCCTTCGATGCTTCCAATCTTCGGCGATAAAAAACCGTCCACCAGGCGAGGAACGGGCTGATTCAATATGGTCAGCGTTAGGGCTGAATTTGTCAAATCTACCTCGATGACTTTGGGTTATTCGTAACGGAGTGCATCGATTGGGTCGAGGCGGCTGGCTCTCCATGCCGGATAAAAGCCAAAGCCGATCCCAACACAAGCGGAAAAGATCAGACTGACCACCGCCGCCAGATAATTGATAATGATCGGCCAATCGCGACCAGTCGAGATCGCATTGATCGCGGAGGTCAGGGCTACCGAACCACCGATTCCCAGCGAGACCCCGATCGCCCCCCCGATGATCGACAGAACCATCGCTTCCACCAGGAACTGCATTAGGATATCCATCGGACGGGCACCCACCGCCATCCGAATCCCGATCTCACGCGTCCGCTCCGTAACCGAAACGAGCATGATGTTCATGATACCAACACCTCCAACCACAAGCGATATTCCGGCGATCGAGGCAAGCATCGCGGTCAGCGTGCCAGTGACGATACTGAAGGCTCCAGCGATCTCGGTCGTATTGGCCACTTCAAAATCGGGGGGTTGCCCCATTCCAATACGATGGCGATCCATCATGACGGATCGGATCTCTGCCGATGCAACAGCCATCAGTTCTGTCGATTTCGCTGACGCAAGTGCGACATCGACGTTGTTGAAGTTAGAACCCTGCAACCGTTTTCGCACGGTGGTGTAGGGCATTAGCACCACATCATCCTGGTCGTCACCTACAATGTTCGCTCCTTTGGATGCCAACACGCCAACAATCTCAAAGGGAATATTTTTGATGCGAACGGTTTGGCCCATCGGGTTCGCGGTTTGGAATAGCTTTTTGGAAACGGTAGCTCCAATGACGCAAACTTTATTGGCGTTGTTGATATCCGCTTCGGAGAAAAATCCGCCAGCAATCATTTGCCAGTTTCGAACCACCAAGTAGTCGGAGCCGACACCGACCAATTCACGAGGTCGCCAGTTGTTGTTGCCACTGATGACTTGCCCGACTGCGCCGACAATGGGTGACGCAGCCAAAACACTGGGGCACTCTTTGGAGATCGCTTGAATGTCTGCGGCTGTCAGAGTAGGTATCTGACCCGAACGGGCCCCTCGTGTTTGGCGACTCCCGGGAGAGATCACAATGACATTGGTACCTAGGTTCCGGAACTCTCCCTGAACCAGTTCGCTAGCCGACGTTCCTATCGATACCATGGCGGTAACCGCAGCGATACCGATCACCACGCCGAGGATAGTAAGTCCGGCGCGCATCTTGTTCTTGTTCAACGCAGCGATCGCTATCCGAAAAATATTCAGGAGAGACAAAACGCGGTGCTCCGTGCTGATCGGGGAAGAGGGAGAGGCATAAGGTCTGACAGGAGCTGTGGTGTTAAGAACTGGAGGCAGCCAGTAACAACCTTGTTCACCCGCAGCCTCGTCCATTTTAACTTGCTTTGGAGCGAATAGGACATGTCTGTTTGAAAGCACAAACCTGATGAAATCATGACATTTTCGGGATTCAGCGAGAGATTTAATCGTTTTTCCGACTTGCATTGAACCCTGACCGCCACGCACACTTCCCAAGAGAACGCAGGATTGCGACAATTCAATTCAGGGGGCGAGTCCGCAAAATGGCCCCCTATGTCAGCCCCACAGTGGTAACGGAGACAAAACATGGGAGAAGGAACCGGCGGATTGCGAGACGTAATTCCCTTATCGGATCCTCATTCCCAGGTTCACCCCACCGACTCGGTCCACCAGCACCCATCCACGGCGGACACAGGCACCAAGAGTTCGGAATCCGAAGCGATCTCCTTGGATGATCTGCGTCGTGCGTTTGAGGATGCAATGCAGATGTCGAAAGGGCCCGCGCTTTCTGCAGCGAGCCCTTCGGCAGATGCGATTCTCGAGCCCGCTCGCGACGAAATGGATCATCGACGATCCGAACCGAGTGCCGTTCCGCTGACTCCAGCCGCGATCCTAGAAGCTATTTTGTTCGTGGGCTCTCCGCTCCAAGCAAGTCTCTCGATGACCGCCCTAGAAGACATTTTGCACGGAATGTCCGCGAGCGAAATCGAGAAAACCATCCATGAACTCAACGAGACCTACCATCGCAGTGGGCATCCATGGCACATCGTATGCGAT
>CAYXFO010000012.1:0-28247 GCA_964464255.1 uncultured Pirellula sp. | reverse complement strand
AATGCTTGGGCGTGACGATGTGGTACCCGGCATGATCGGGGCGATTCAGACGCATGGCGCGCTTCTGCACTGTCATCCGTTATTCGCCAGGAACAAGAAAATTGCTGCGATGACATGGCGGTAGCAGCATGTGGAGATCGATTGGCCCTGGCGCGAGGATTGGCTCGGCTCGAGGAAGCACGCTGCGGTTCGTTCGGACTTGCACTCTCAGCGAATGGTGGTTCGCTCAGTCGGCGAATTCGTCGAATCCTGGCTGTCAATGATCCCTGCCAAACCAGTCGTTGGCCGGCCGGTTTGTTAGCACTGGCATTACCGCTCATGCTTGGCAGTGGAATTTGGGTTTCCGTTTTTGCGGCTACACCCCCTTCGTCGACCGAACTCCAAATAGCAACCGCTGTTGGCAAAGTTCTTGCAACGCATACTTATGACTATTCCCGCCGGGAATCGTCGGGCTGGGTGAAAGTGGACGGCGCAAGTGTTCCAGTCGATGTAGGTGTCGAGCACGACGGCGTGTCCATTTATGGGCAAGAAAAGGTGTCAGGAACCGTTTTTCTTTTTTGGGCGTCCTTGGGAGCGGATGGTACTCTCTAACTGGAGTTTTTTGACCATCTGGTTTGACCAGTGCTCATTGCCGAAGGGACAGCCACGAGTCACACTGCGGCGGAGCGCCGAAAGTTCGGCTTCTGTCTGGGGTGCGTTGACGTGCTGCAGCCAATTGGATGATCGCCGCACCGGCCAGGCAGACAAAAGCTGCTTCTGAGCGGCAGTTCCCTCGTGCCAGCGCCAGAGACTGCTCCAGCGCCACTGTTCGGCCCGGGAGACGAGCCTTGCGCGGAGGGGGTTTCGTTCGACGTAGCGGCAAACGGTGAGGAAGTGCTCTTCTTCCTGCACGGGAAACGACTTAACTCTGCCTTTGACTTCGGTAGGAGCCAACCGAATTCCTAACGCCGAGCCAGCTCGCATCAATGCGGTCGTCGTTGCATCGGAAAGTACAGCCCCCCCCAAGTCGGCCCCAACATCGTTCAAGGCTTGAACGATCTGGGCGTTCTCGTGAGCAACCTCCAAGCGAGTCAGAAGCTCAGCAAGTAGTCCGCGCAACAGTTCACGGTGAGAATCTGTTCCTCGGCTGTTGGATTCAGAGTTCGTTTGCAACATGACCCGATCGCCAAAAAACTGGAGTTTCATCGCAGGCCTGCAATTTCAGCTCCGCTAAGGAAATATGGAAGAATGGGGTACAAAACCGATCTGCCAAGCTAAAATTTCGGCCCATCTTGCTTGAAATTGCGATTCTGTAATTTATGGGGGGTGTCAACCGGATTTTTCAGTTGTAGCGATCGTTGGATTCCCCGGATTCATTTTCAAGGCAGAAGAAATTCATGTTGGGGACGGTGACAAATCGTCGCAAACCCCTACAATGATCTGCGAGAGTTTGTGAAATTTTTCACAAAGTCCTCTCGGGTCGTGGTGGCCGGAGAGGCACAGTTGCTTTTTTGTTAGGTCGTCGATAACGGAGATAGTGGCGTGGCAGGTCAATTGCCGATTCTCATTTATCTCGTCGCGGTCATCGGGTTCGCCGCGGTCTCATTGATTCTCCCCCACGTGGTCGCGCCCAAGAAGCCGACTCGTATCAAGGATATGCCTTACGAGTCGGGGATGGATCCGGTTGGTGATGCTCGCAAGCCATTCGACATCAAGTTCTACTTGATCGCGATTCTCTTTTTGATTTTCGACGTCGAATTGATTTTCCTCTACCCGTGGGCTGTGGCTCTGTTGGCTCCGGAAGGAATTCCTCAATCGTTCCGATTACCCGTACTCGCGGTGTTGCTCGTCCTGCTAGCTACTCTTGGCCTGGCCTATGTGGTGGCATATCGCAAAGGAGTTTTCGATTGGCGACGGAAATAAACAAACAGCTTGGTGACAATATCTTTTTGACCCAAATCGATGCTGCGGCATCGTGGGCCAGAGCGAACAGTCTGTGGCCGATGCCGTTCGCGACCGCGTGTTGCGGGATTGAATTGATGAGCACGGCTGCGAGCAAGCATGACTTGTCTCGTTTCGGTAGCGAGGTGATGCGGTTCTCGCCGCGGCAATGCGACTTGATGATTGTCGCTGGGCGGGTGGTGATGAAGATGATCCCTGTCCTGCAGCGCATTTGGTTGCAGATGCCCGAACCGAAGTGGTGCATCTCGATGGGTGCATGCGCGTGTTCGGGAGGGGTGTTCGATACCTACGCGGTGGTGCAAGGAATCGACCGCTTCATCCCGGTCGATGTCTATGTGCCGGGCTGCCCTCCACGTCCTGAGCAATTGATCCGATCCATTCTCGATTTGCAGGACAAGATCAAGAAGACAGGTACCTACGATGCGCGCGAATTCAAGCTTCGGATCCTGCCCGATGGTCCCAAACGGTTCGACGAAGACGAGTTGCTCCGCATCCGCGAACGGAACGGGCTGAAGCTCGAAGATCCCAAGTACGATCCGATTCACTAGGCCGATGAATCACAGAGTGAACTATGACGCAAAACCCTAGCAAGGAATCTGGTAGTTCGAGTCAAACCTCCGCAGGATCCAGCGATCTGCGAGGTGCGCTCGAGTCGCGCAACCACGACTCGCGATTTCAGTGGTCGACGTTTCGCGATCAGCAGCGATTGGTGGTGCCTCACAACCAATTGCTGCCGGTGATGCGAGAACTGCGATCGCTCGGCATGGACCAGTTGGTCGATGTGACTGCCGTCGATATGCTTGAGTACCCGAACGCGACCGATCGTTTTGAAGTCGTCTATCTCCTTCTCAACACTGAATCGGGAGAGCGTTTGATTGTCAAGACGCACGTGAACGAACCGCATTTGACGTTGCCTTCGATGGTCCCGGTTTGGTTTGGTGCCGATTGGTTGGAACGTGAAGTCTACGACATGTTCGGCATCCTTTTTGAAGGGCATCCGAACATGAAACGATTGCTGTTGCCGGACGAGTTCGAGTCGTTTCCGCTTCGCAAAGACTATCCGATCAAGGGACGGGGCGAGCGACATAATTTTCCGATCATCACCCGTGCCGAGAGCTAGGTTGCGACCCCGCGAACAAGGAATTCTGCGATGCCACTTGATTTGCTTGACAGCCCGGATCTGAAGGCCAACCAGCGCGAGGGTTTGTGGACACTGAACTTTGGCCCACAGCATCCGGCGACCCACACCACCCTGCGATTGGTGTTGCAACTCGATGGTGAGATGGTGATCGATGCTCAACCCGACATCGGTTTTCTTCACAGCGGTTTCGAGAAGTTGGCTGAGGTTCTCGATTACAACCAGTACGTGACGATCGTCGATCGGATGAACTACATCTCTCCGCTGGCCAACGAGATCGCTTGGCACCATGCGGTCGAGGGGATGCTGGGGATCGAATTGACGCCGCGATGCAAATACATTCGAACCATCTTTGCCGAGTTGATGCGGATCCATGACCACTTGCTGTGCACCGGGACGTGCGTGTTGGACCTGGGGGGTGCGACGGCGTTCATGTACGCGTTCAACGAACGCGAAAAGATCTATGAGATCTGCGAACGAGCAAGCGGTCAGCGTTTTCATACGTCCTACACGCGTGTGGGAGGTTTGCTCTACGACGTGACCGACGACTGGATCGCGATGGTTCGAGATTTTTGCAAAACCTTCCCGAAGGCCTACCGAGATTTCGCTGGCCTGGTGATGAAGAATCGAATCTTCGTCGAGCGAACACGCGGCGTCGGTGTCCTGACAAAAGAGGATGCGATTGCGGGAAGCGCGACCGGTCCTGTTGCTCGGGCCAGCGGGGTGACGCGAGATCTGCGGCGCGACGAACCCTATTTGGCGTACAACGATTTGGACTTCGACGTATGCTGTGCCAGAGAAGGGGATTGCTATGCTCGATTCCAAGTCCGCATGATGGAGATGCTCGAAAGTTTGAAGATCATCGAACAAGCGATCGACAACCTCCCGAGCGGACCGGTGTTCACCGCTGGCACGGGCAAGGAGGGGATTCCGGACAAGCTCGAGGTGTATCGCAGTATCGAAGGCCTGATCCATCACTTCGAGAACATCATGCCCAATCGACAGATGCCTTCGCCGATGGATTCGTATTACGGAGCCACCGAGTCGCCAAACGGGGAACTCGGCTACTACATCGTCTCGGATGGCGACTTCCGAGCGTACCGTGCCCGCACTCGTCCACCTTCCATTCTTCATTTCTCACTCTTTGGCCGCATGATTCGGGGCTGCATGCTCAGCGACGTGGTTGCGGTCTTGGGCAGCATCAACATCATCGCAGCGGAGTTGGACCGATGAGCGAACTGAGCGAACAAGCCAAGCAAACCATCGCAGAACATCTACCGCGATACCCCAGCAAGCAGGCAGTGACGTTGCCTGCACTGCACGTTGTTCAGCAAGAGAGAGGGTGCGTGAGCAAGAAGGCCATTCACGAGATCGCCGACATCCTCGAGCTGTCGCCAGCTCAGATCCATGACACCCTTTCGTTCTATGGATTCTTTCGAACGGAAGAGAATCCATTGGGGCAAAAACGTATTTGGGTCTGCCGATCGTTGCCTTGCATGCTGCGTGGTGGTGAGGAACTGCTAGCGGAACTTTGCAGCCGCTGGGGCATTCAACCGGGCGAGACAACCGCCGATGGCAAAGTGACGCTCGAACTGGCCGAATGCCTCGGCGCATGCGATGGTGCCCCATGCATTCTGCTCGAGGATGAATTGCATCTTCGAGTCTCGGCGGACGATGTGCAACAGATCGCGGGAAAACCTTAGTCAACCTCTTTTGGAATCCTCGAGGCGGAACGTGAGTCAAACGGAATTCAAACCAGTGCTTCTCAGTCGGGTCGGTCGGCCCGATAGCCAATCGCTTGCCAGCTACCGAGCGGACGGCGGATACGAAGCGATGGCTAAAGCTCTCAAGATGTCCAACACCGAAGTGATCGATGTGGTGAAGGCGTCGGGACTGCGCGGCCGAGGAGGTGCGGGTTTCCCCACCGGACTGAAGTGGACGTTTCTTCCCAAAGATATCAAGGGCCCGGTTTATCTCTGCATCAACGGCGATGAAAGCGAGCCCGGGACCTTCAATAATCGCGTCTTGATCGAAGAAGACCCGCATCAAGTTCTCGAAGGAATCGTCATCAGTAGTTTTGCAACGAAGACCACCACCGCCTATTTCTATTTGCGATACGAATACGGTCGATGCTATCGCGTTTTGAAGAATGCGATTGACGAGATGTACGCCAACAATCTGTTGGGCAAAAACATTTTGGGCTCAGGATATGACCTCGATATTTATCTGCATCGCGGTGCTTGTGCGTACATCTGTGGCGAAGAAACCGGCTTGATCGAAAGCCTCGAAGGGAAGCGTGCATGGCCTCGCATCAAGCCGCCGTTTCCTGCGATCGAAGGGGCATTCCGCCGCCCGACCATCGTGAACAATGTCGAAACCATGGCATGCGTGCCGCACATCCTCAAGCATGGTCCTGAGTGGTTCCAGACCATGGGTATTCCCAAGGATCCCAATAATCCACGCGACGCGGGCTCCTATGGTCCGAAGCTTTACTGCATCAGTGGGCACGTCAACAAGCCGGGACTGGTCGAACTGCCGCTCGGTGTCACTGCACGGGAATTGATCGATAAGCATGCGGGAGGCGTATGGCATGGTCGACAAGCCAAGGCGGTGATTCCTGGCGGGTTGAGCATGGGGTTCATGACCAACGCGGAACTCGACACTCCCCTGGATTTCAATGGTCCTGGGCGTGCGGGTTGCCTCGGACTGGGGACGGCTGCAGTGGTTGTCATCGACGATGCGACCAGCATGATCGACGTCCTTTACAATGCTTGCCGATTCTTTGCCCACGAATCGTGCGGACAATGCACCCCATGTCGAGAAGGAACCGCTTGGTCGACCAAGATTCTCGAGCGGATCCGCGATGGCCGAGGCAAGCTGAGCGACATTGATCTGTTGCTCGAGATCGCCAACTCGATTGGCACCATTCCCGGAACGACGATCTGCGGCTTGGCGGATGGAGCGGCTTGGCCGATCAAGACTGCCATCAACAAGTTCCGCGGCGAATTTGAAGAATACATCCGCAGCGGACGGCGCAGCGAAAGCTCGGCGCTCGTCGGCGCCCACTAAGTCTGTTTCATCCCTCTACGCACTGGAATCGAAGATCCGTGGTCAAAGTCAAGGTCAACGATATCGAAGTCGATGCCGATCCCAAGGACAACTGCATCCTGGCGGCGCGCAAGGCGGGAGTCGAAATCCCACACTACTGTTGGCACGAGTCCCTGTCAGTCGTCGCATCATGCCGCATGTGTCTGGTCGAAGTGGGTGAAACCAAGCCTGATGGGACGGTGGCGATGGGCCCCAAATTGGTGCCGGGTTGCCAAACACCCATCAAGGAAGGGACGGTCATTCGAACCGACTCTGCCAAGGTGAAGACCTCGCAGCAGATGACTCTCGAGTTGCTGCTCCTGAATCACCCACTGGATTGCTCTATCTGCGATCAAGCAGGCGAATGCTATCTGCAGGACTACACGTACAAATTCGGGAAGGCTCAAAGCCGGCTCGATGAGCCCAAGATCCAGCGGATGGACAAGTATCACATCGGTGAGCAGATCGCGCTGTTCACTGATCGATGCGTGATGTGCACTCGCTGCGTTCGATTCACTCGTGAAATCAGCGGAACGTCCGAACTGCAAGTGGTTGCTCGCGGTAGCCACGAAGAAATCGATGTCTTCCCCGATGAACCCTGCAACAACAAGTTGGCCGGAAACGTCGTCGACTTGTGCCCGGTAGGCGCCCTGTGCAGCAAGGATTTCCTTTACAAGAAACGTGTCTGGTGGTTGAAGCATGCAGAGAGCGTCTGCACCGGATGCTCGACCGGTTGCAGCGTTCACGTCGACCAATCGGAGAACAAGGTTTACCGTCTGCGACCAAGAGAGAATCCGCAAGCCCAGGGTCACTTCATGTGTGATGAAGGGCGATTCGGCTTCAAGTACATTCATGATGAACGGCGCCTCTCGAGCCCTCGTTACTCCGGTGCAGTCACTGGTTCAAAGGGTTCCTATGGCAGCGCGCGAGGCAAACCGGAGGACCTGAGTTTTGCAGACCCTTGGCCGGAAGCTTTGAAACAAGCCAGAAAGCGGATTGCGGACGAGATCAAGTCCGATGCCAACGGTTTTGTCGCGGTCTTTTCTCCGTACATGACGGTGGAAGAAGCATACTTGCTGGCTTCGTTCTTAAAGGGGCTTGATCGTCGCGTTCGATTGGTTTTGGGACCTGTGCCCGTCGTCGGCAGCGATGATCGTTACCCCAAGGGGCCGAAGGGTGAGCCGCCTGCTGCAGGCAAAGAGAAATTTACGATCCGTGCAGAGAAGTGTCCGAATCGTGTCGGTGTAGAAGCGGTGCTGCGATCGTTCCAAGGAGAAGTGATTCGGCTCGAGTCGCTGTTGCGGCAACCCGATGCGCGAGCATGGTACTTTGTCGGCGGTTATCCGCAGGGCTGGGTCACCGACGCCATCGCTAGCGCCGTGGGCAAGCCATCCTTGTTGATCGTTCAAGACATATTCCCCTCTCCACTCAGCGAACGCGCTGATTTCGTATTTGCGTCGGCATCGTTCGCAGAGCGAGACGGAACGTATGTCAACCATGCGGGCTTGGCTCAAGCGACTCACGCGGCCATCCGTCCGCCAGCGGAAACGAGAGCGGATGGGCGATTGCTGATGGAACTTGCCGAACGAACAGGACTGTTCAATGCGATGGCTCTCCGCAAGGAGATCGGAAATGCCATTCCGGAATTGTCGGTCTTGGCAGCAGGGGACTTAGGCGAACAAGGCTTGCGATTGGCGAGATACACTCAGCAACCTGCGACAGTTGCGACGTAACACGGATCGATTAGGACGAGGTTGAATTAACGATGTGGGCTTGGCTAAAAGAATCATGGCCGTTTTTGTGGCCGACGCTTGCTGCGATTGGAGTCATCCTCGCGGTGGTGCCGCTGCTGGGCTTGTACATGACATTCATCGAGAGAAAACTCGCGGCCTACGTACAAGATCGAATCGGTCCGAACCGTGTGGGACCGTTCGGGTTGTTGCAGGCCGTTGCGGACGGGATCAAGATTTTTCTCAAGGAACAGGTCATTCCCGACCACGTTTACACGACCCTGTACTTTCTAGCGCCCGCGATGAGCTTGATGACCGCAATGTTCGCTTTGGTGGTCATGCCCTTCGGCCCGGTTCCCACCGATTACGAGGGTGGGTTCCGATTCGTCGTGCAGCCAGGCAACGACATCGGCATCTTGTTCATGATGGCGATCAGTTCTCTTTCGGCGTACGGCATCATCGTGGGTGGATGGGCCTCGAACAACAAGTACTCCATTTATGGTGCCATTCGCTCATGTGCCCAGTTCATCAGCTACGAAATTCCGTTGGGCCTATCGATCATCGGAGTGATCGCGGTTTCCCACTCGCTGAACATTGAGAAGATTGTCGAGGCTCAATCCGGTAGTATTCTTGATTGGAATGTCTGCTGGCAACCGTTGGCACTTTTGATTTTCTTCACGGCAGCGTTGGCTGAAACCAACCGCCTTCCGTTTGACTTGCCGGAATGCGAGCAAGAGTTGGTGGGTGGATTCCACACGGAATACAGCGGCATCAAGTTCGTGCTGTTCTTTCTGGCCGAGTACACGCACATCGTAACCGTCAGCTTCCTGACGGCCCTCCTCTTCTTTGGTGGCTGGCACTTCCCGGGTTTACCGAATCCGACTGGAGGGACGACGCTCGGCATGATTTTGGGCCTAGTGGTATTGCTTTTCAAAGTGTCGATGGTTGTCCTGTTCATCATTCTGCTGCGTTGGGCTCTTCCCCGATTCCGATTCGACCAGTTGATGGGCTTGGCCTGGAAAGGTTTAATCCCGATGGGTCTGGTTCACTTGGTGGGAGTTGCGATTGTTCTATCGCTGGGTCTGTCCAAGCATCTGCTGATCCTGACCGCTGCATTGCCAATCGCGGCCGCCTATTACAGCTCGGTCAAATTCAATGCTTCGATGGGGCGTTGGAACGCGTTGGAGAGCGGAGTTCGCAAAACGAGTGCGGTAAGCTATGAGTAACGTGAAGAAAGAAAAGACCGTGAAGTGGGGTGAGGAACCGAAGCTCGGTATTCTCGACGCTTTGTATCTGCCCGCGATTGCTTCGGGGGTCGCTACTGCGATTCGCCATGCGGTATCGGGCAAGGCGACCACGAGGCAATACCCGGAGGTCGAGCCGGAAATACCACCCAACTATCGAGGCGTGCATCGACTGAATCGTGATGAAGAGGGGCGAGTGAAGTGCGTGGCCTGCTATATGTGCCAAACCGCATGCCCTGCAAATTGCATCGAGATTATCGCTGCCCCCGCTCCAAAGGACGATCCCCATTGGAAGGACCGCGACAAGTATCCGGCGACATTCACGATCGATGAGCTCCGTTGCATTTACTGCGGCATGTGCGAGGAAGCTTGCCCGGTGGACGCGATCGAATTGACCAGCATCTACGACCTGACCGGTCTTTCGAGACAAGAGATGATTTTCGATCGTGAGAAGTTGTTGTCTGTGTTCGACGAAACGGTGAAATCCGGCAAGGACCCGGTGCGAACGCATCGAGGAGTTTTGGGCCCGGCATCGGAGACTGCGGCCACTGCCAAGCAAGCTCCTCCTCCACCTGGCCGCGGCCGTCGCGGTTGATCCAATAACCATTTCAGGAAAGCGCAGTTCAACGTGATATTTGATCCTTCTCGCATTCTGGAATCGATGTGGGTCGTGGCTCAGCAGCAGATCGATCCCGGAAATTTGGCAAGGGTGCCGGGGACTTCCTTCCCAGGGCATTTCTCCAAGGTGATGCTCGCATCCGTGATCCTCGGTGCGGTAGCGTATTGGCTGATGCAATACGGTGTAGTCAAGAACAAAGTCTTGAACTGGGTCGGCATGGCGTTGTTTGGGGTTGGGGTCATTCTGGCATTCGCGGCTGTGCCCTCGGAAGATCCCACGGCACTGATACGTTTCTGTTTTTCTGTGCTTGCAGTCTCCGGTGCGATGGGATTCGTTGTTGCACGCGAACCGGTACATGCTGCCTTGGGTTTCGCTACTGCGGTCCTGTCATCCTGCGGTGTTCTATTCATGCAGGAAGCATACTTTGTTGCGGCCGCGACCATGATCGTTTATGCCGGAGCAACCATCATTATCTTTCTGTTCGTGTTGATGTTCGCACAACAGACCAATCTGCGTGCATACGACATCAAACTGACCAGGCCTTGGCTCGCTGCTGGTATCGCCACAGCGCTCGTCATTACGATCACTTGGAGTGTTGCAGACGAGGGAGAGATTCTGCCGATCAAGATCGACACCACGCGTGTCAACAGCTTGGCAGCCCAACCCCTCTCCGACAACGGGACTCCCCCCGTGCCGACGAAGGACATGAGCGATAAACAGGTTGCAAGTTTTGTACCATCGAAAACCGAAGGCTTAGGGCGGGCGATGTACACCGACTATTTGATGGCGATCGAATTGGCGGGAACCATCTTGTTGGTGGCCACCATCGGCGCAATCGTTCTGGCGCAAAGGCCAGCGGAGGAAAAATCATGAACATTGCCAACACCCAGAATCTACTGATTCTCGGAGGAGTTCTATTCTCAATCGGAATGGTTGGGTTCTTGACTCGTCGATCAATGATCCTGCTGTTTCTGTCCCTGGAGACAATGCTCGCAGGGGTCAGCATCAATCTGATTGCCTTCTCGCGACTCCATTTGAATTACCAAGGTCAGATTCTGGCGATCATGGTTCTCACGGTTGCTGCTTGCGAGGCCGCGATCGCACTGGCATTGGTGGTTTCGCTCTACCGACGGAAAGCCACGCTCGATGTCGAGGCATGGGATGAATTGAGTGAAACGCTCGTTCCGAAAGAGCCTGAGGATGCGATTCCTTCGGTGCATGGGTCCGTGTCAGAACCCGTTCATGAGTTCCCCAAGTTGGTGCCTGCAGGTTTAGATCCGCTCGCCAGACCTGTGCCATCCTCGCTCGAGGGAGCACTGGAAACGACTGTACATTCAAAACCCTCACGTACGACGGAGGCAACCACTCGTGCTTAGTTTACTGGCTTGGATGGTTCCTATCGCACCACTTTTGGGATGCATTGTTTGCACCGTCTTGGCATTTCGCCGTGACAAGACGATTGCTCATGTGCCAGCAATCGCATCTCTGCTTGTTGCAGCAGTCTGCACAATCTCCTTGTTGATCTTTCGGGGCCAAGGAACTGATGGCTCGCATATATACAGTGGTTACCGTTACCTAGAGATCGGATCTTTCAATCTCGATATTTCCCTGCGATTGGACACGTTGTGCTTGACGTTGCTGACAATCGTTACTTCCATTTCAGCGATGATCGCCATCTATTCGCGGGACTACATGCGAGGCGACCCAGGCTATGCCCGTTACTTCGCAGTGTTTTGCGGATTCGTTTTTTCGATGACGATGTTGGTGCTGTCCCACAACTTGCTCATGATGTACGCGTTTTGGGAAGGGGTTGGAACCTGCAGCTATCTGCTGATCGGTTACTGGTTCAGAAAGCCGAGCGCGGCCAGAGCGGCGACGAAGGCGTTCCTGGTCAACCGTGTCGCAGACACCGCGTTTTTGTTCGGTATTCTGCTTTTGGGATTCGCAGTCGGCCAAACCGATGCTGGCGCTGGACAAGGTTGGCTTGCCCGGTTGAATTTCGATGCCATCTTCAACGCCGCACCGGTACTAGCGGAAAAACATGGATGGTTGCTGTCGGCAATCGGTATGTGCCTGATGATCGGAGCGATCGGAAAATCGGCACAGTTTCCGTTCCACGTATGGTTGCCCGACGCGATGGAAGGGCCCACTCCCGTATCGGCTCTCATCCACGCGGCCACGATGGTCACGGCAGGTGTGTACTTGATGGCGAGGTTGTCGCCGTTGACCGAGTTCACTCCGGGAGTCCTCATCACCGTCGCGTGGTTGGGTGGAATCACGGCTCTGATCGGTGCTTGGATGGCGATGTGCCAGGATGATTTGAAACGAGTCCTTGCCTATTCGACGGTCAGCCAACTCGGCTATCTGTTCATGGCGTTAGGAGCGGGGGCTGTGAAGGATTTGATGAGTGTGGCCGTTGTCGCGGCCATGTTCCACCTGGTAACTCATGCGTTCTTCAAAGCTCTGCTCTTCTTGTCGGCAGGGAACGTGATGCATGCGATGGGTGATGTTATCGACATGAAGCAGTTCTCTGGACTCAAACGCGTGCTTCCGAAAACTCATATCTTGTTCGCAATCGGTGCGGCGGCGCTGGCTGGCATTCCACCACTGTCTGGTTTCTTTAGCAAAGATAGCGTCCTGGGTGTAATCAGCCAGGCAAGCAGCGATACGTTGGTTGGCACCCACTTCCGGATGTTGCTCGCTGTCGGATTTGCAACGGCGTTTCTCACTGCTGTTTATACTTCGATGGCATTCTTTCGGACTTTTTACGGCGCGGAGAAAACCCCCGCCGCCGCAGGTGATCATGCGCACGAGGCTAGCAACACGATGCTCATGCCGATGGCGGTTCTCGCTCTGGGTGCATTGTCGGTCGGCTTGTTGCTGGGTCCGACGGGATGGCTGGATGGTTACATCACTGAGACACCGTACTTGCATCATGGCGAACACTCCGAACCGCTTTGGATACTGGTGGCCTCCGCCCTGCTCGCCTTGGGAGGGGTTGCCTTGGGCTACAGGATGTCGAAGTTGGGTACCTCGGCATCCCCGATCAATGGGCTGGCTTTTGTTGAATGGGGACGCAATCGACTCTACATCGATTGGTTCTATGAGCGAGCAATCGTGGCACCGATGGAGTGGTTTGCTGGAGTCTGCGGTTGGTTGGATCGCTTCGTGGATGCTTTCGTTCGAGTGGTAGCGGACAGTCCTCGTTGGCTGGGTCTGGCAGGACAGCGTCTTCAAACAGGCAGGGTTCCTACGTACAGCTTTTTCACCGCGATCGGCATCGCAGCCCTTGCGATTTGGATTGTCACGAGAAGTCATTGGTGATCATGAACATCGTCATTCCCTTATTGATTTTGGTTCCCCTCGTAGGCGGTATCGTCTTGCTGATGGCGGGCCGTCGCGCGAAGGACTTGGTTCCGCTGGGTGTTGCTGCATCCGTCGTGACATTGATCCTGAGCCTTTTATTGATGTTCGAAGTCCGCAAGCCGGATTCGGATGTTGGCACAGCAGGGGCAGGAAAATCGAGCATCAAGATGACCGGTTCAGGGATTGACCCGAGAGTCGAATTCGCACCCGAGTCGTTTCGATTCACACTGCCGATTTCCTCGGGCAATCATCCTTTGGAGTGGCAGTGGCGATTTGGAGCCGATGGCATTTCGGCCCTGATGGTTCTACTCACCGGGATCGTCGGTTGCATCACCATCGTGCTGGCGACTCGACAAATCCAAAATCGGTTGGCTCAGTACATCGGCTTATTGCTTGTGACCATCTCCATGCTGATGGGGGTATTCTTGGCGATGGACTTGGTGTCCTTTTATGTGTTTTTCGAAGCGGTCCTGATTCCCTTGATTCTTTTGATCCATGGTTGGGGCAATGGAGAGAATCCTGGACCTGCCGCGAAAAAGTTTTTGTTGTTCACCTTAGCTGGAAGCATTCCGATGGTGATCGGGTTGATCGCCTTGGCGATGTCCCCTGTCAACCCGCAATCGGGTGGGTTAAGTCAGCCGTCCACGATTTCATTACCCGAGTTATCGCAGTATGCGTTCGAAACCATCTCCACGTCGACATCTGCGGTCGCCAGTAATCAATCGACTTGGATTCTATTCCTATTGATGCTCGGTTTCGGAATCAAGCTGGCGATTTTGCCTTTGCATACGTGGCTACCCACAACGTATGTGGCCGCTCACCCCAACTCCACCGCACTGATCGCATCTGTAGTGGCCAAACTTGGACTCTATGGCATTGTCCGAATCGTGATGCCGATGGTTCCCTTAGCGTTGGCAGATCATCTGCAGATGGTGTTTGGCGTTTTGGGTGCGATCGCGATTGTATATGGCGCTCTGTGTGCCCTGGCGCAAACGGACATGCGAAGCATCCTCGCCTACAGTTCCATCTCTCACGTGGGATTCATTACGGTAGGGTTGATGAGCATGACTGCCGAAGGAGTGGGAGGAGCAACTCTGCAAATGTTCAACCACGGGATCATTACCGCCTCGATGTTCTGGATTCTGGCAATGCTTGAGCAACGGCGAGGCCGAATTCATTTGACCACCGAGGAACGCGGTTTGGCGGGACAGTATCCAAGGTTGGCCGTACTCCTGATATTCTTCACCCTGGCCGGTGCAGGTCTTCCCGGATTGAATGGCTTCGTCGGCGAAGTCCTTGCGATGTCTGGCATGATGCGAGTGTGCGGAACGATTGTTGCGATTTCTGTACTGGGTACCCTGCTCGGTGCGTGGTACGGTCTGCGAATTGTGCAACGTCTCTTGTTCGGTGGCCATCATCATGCCGGACGCGATGACGATCTTGTGCCTGTGGAATGGCTTCCCTTGTCTGCCATTGCGCTGATTTGTCTTTGGATTGGGGTGTTCCCCCAACAGACCATGTCCATTTTTCAACCCGATACCGACCGCTTAACGAATTTGATCGAGCCGGTTTCCAAGCGCGTTCATACCGACATGGATACGCTTGCCTCCGACCGTTCCCTCAAGCCCAGCAGCGACGTGGTCGCGACACGATGATCGATATTTCCTTACCTGCAGCCCGAATGAGAGATTGACGTGGACCTGCTACAAGTAATCAAGACATCGACCCTCCACCTGATTCCCGAGTTGATCCTGCTCGTGGGAGGATCTTTGTTGATGTGCTTTTCGCTCTTCAAGGGTCAAGGAAGTTTCGTCGATGTGCACGGACAGAGAAGCCGATTCGCGTTTTTGTCTATCGTCGTGTTGCTGGCAGCGATCATTGCCAGCCTGATTCGCGGGGTTCCCCAACTGGGCCCGGATGCGTGGGGTTTGTTTCGATTCGATGGATCCGCGATCGCCGCCGAACGCCTCTCGCTCCTCGGTGGTTTGATCCTGCTGCTGATGTCCTGGTCGACTGCACCCAAGGAGCGTTTGCCCGAGTATTACGGTTCTCTGCTGATCGTTCTGAGCGGTATTCCCATCGTGGGCGCGTCGAATGATCTGGTGTCGCTG
This sequence comes from uncultured Pirellula sp., assembly GCA_964464255.1. Taxonomy (GTDB): domain Bacteria; phylum Planctomycetota; class Planctomycetia; order Pirellulales; family Pirellulaceae; genus JBKCUI01. Next base: position 13,011 of record CAYXFO010000012.1, on the reverse strand, counting down.
TTTTTGGGATTGGAACTGGTCAGCATCCCCACGTACATTCTTTTGGGAATCGTCAAGACGGACAACACTGGCTATGAGTCGGCTTTGAAGTATTTTCTTCTCAGCGCCTTCGCATCATGCTTCTTTCTGCTCGGTCTGAGTTATCTCTACGGAGTCAGCGGATCCACGAATTTGACGGTGATTCAATCCGACTTCACGTTCGGCAAGAGATTGATGTCGTTGGGCTTGGTGCTGGTTATGTGTGGTTTGGCGTTTCGTATCACGGCAGTGCCGTTTCATTTTTATGCCCCGGATGTGTTCGATGGAACCAGTGTCGTAATGGCCGGGGTCATGAGCTATCTGCCGAAGGTGGCGGGATTCGTCGCTCTCATTCGTTTGATCGGTGCTGGCAATCTCAGTGACGGAGCAAGCTCCACCGTGATACCTGTGTTGATGGTCTGCGCTGCGCTCACGATGTGTGTCGGTAACTTGATGGCCCTGGCGCAAACCAATCTGCGTCGTCTGCTCGCCTATTCAAGCGTTGCACACACGGGATATCTCCTCCTCGCGGTAGTGGCACTCCTTCGCCAAGATGCGAGTGCCAATATTTTGTACTCCTACCTCGCAGCCTACGCAGCCATGACGCTGGGTATCTTTGCCTGCTTGGGCGAGATTGAGGCGGCTGGCGGCAAGTCGCATTTGGTAGGTGACTTGGCAGGCATGTTTTATCGCCGGCCAGCAGCATCGATCGGCTTGACCGTGGCCTTGATCAGCTTGATCGGCCTACCCCTCACGGCAGGATTCTGGGCGAAGTTCATGGTCTTTGTGGGAGTCGTAGCAGACCGCCGACCTGATTCCTGGAGTCTGTGGCTCGGAGTCTTGATGGCCGTCAACGCTGTGATCGCGGCAGGCTATTACTACCGCATTTTGAGCGTTCTGTATCAGAAGACGAGCAACGATATTCCGCTGCGTGTATTCCGTCCGAGCTTGTTCGTCGCCTACACCATCTGCACGGTGTTGACGATCGTTTGGTTCTTTGTGCCAGCGATCATGTAGAACCCTCCCATGGCTATCGACGTTCGCTGGGGGTTTTTAGGAATCGGCAGGGTCACCGAACGCATGGTGGCCGCAATCGGATCGCGACCAGGACATCGCATCTGCATAGCGGCAGGTCGAGACCCGATCAAGTTAAGGGAATGGGGAGCGCGGCATCACATTGAGTCGCTGACCACCGACTTGATGGACGTGATTCGATCATCGGAAGTCAACGCAGTCTATATAGCGCTTCCTCCCTCGCTTCACTGCGAGTGGACCTGTCGAGCATTGCACGCCGGAAAACGAGTTCTCTGCGAAAAACCCTTGGGTTTGAACGGGGCCGAATGCCAAGCGATGATGCAGGCTTCTCGCGACGCGGGCGTACCACTGATCCACGCCACGGGGTTCGTTCATCATCCTCGAAGCCACGCCATGCGCGCGAGTGTGAAGAGTGGCGAATTAGGTACGATCCGTCGAGTGACCGTGGCCTGCACGTTCTCGTCGGTAGCTGAACGACCCGACGATCACCGTTTTTCTTCCAAGGCAGGGGGCGGGTGTCTGCTGGATCTTGGATGGTACTGCGCGTATGCGACCCTCTGGTTCACGGGTCTTAAACCGGTAGAGCTGAAGGCGTTTGGCTCTCGAAACGGTGGAAAAGATGGAGAGCCATGGAATCAGGTTCAGGTCATCGCAAGATTGGACGGAGGGGCCGTCGCCCACTGGGATTGCGGTTATGACGCCGCTGGGCGGAAATGGATCGAGATTGCCGGGAGCAAGGGTTCGATCATTTGCGACGATTTTCTGAGGCCGTGGGATCTTGAGAAACCCAGATTCTGGGTCCACGGCCAGGACGGGAAGGCGAGGGCGGAGTTGGTCGGCCAAGGAATCCTGCAGGAATCCTGGATGGTTCAGCATGCAGCCTTGACTCCGATGGCCGCGACGTCGGAATCCTTAGAACTCGCGTGGAGTACCCAGCTGATTCTCGATGAGATCGAGAAAAATGCTGGCAAATCAGCTTTTACACAGGTTTGACACGGCAGAAACCCGCCGTCGACCTGTGGGATGGGTGGTGCACGTTATGATCCTGTGTGGAAACACCTACAGGATCCATGAGGGTACTGGGGTCTTACCTCGAAATCATCGATAGCAACCCAAAGGTTTTTCCATGCGTACTCCTTCCTCGCACAATCCTGACCTCGGCTCCCCAGCGATCGGGGTTGGGTCGAAACAGCATCACGCAACCACGCTGGCACCCCAAACTCCTCGTCCTGTTGGTGAGGATGTGGCCGTGCCCGTTGAGATAAAATCGGGTAGCAAGGCTCAATCTCGGATTCCCGAGGTTTACAGCGTGCAATGGGGATCTGCGATGTGGCTGGTCGGCCTTCACATAGGATGTCTATTCGCTCCCTGGACGTTCACGTGGAGCGGGTTGATTTTGGCCTTCGTGTTGCACTTTTTGACAGGCAGCCTGGGTATTTGTTTGGGTTACCATCGGCTTCTGACGCACACGGGGATGGAAGTTCCTCTTTGGTTGCGTCGCACGTTCGCCTTTTGGGGTGCTCTCGCAGGCGAAGGAGGACCGGTCAGTTGGACCGCTAATCACCGCAAGCACCATGCATATAGCGATCAACCTGGCGATCCGCATTCTCCGCACGATGGCCCATGGTGGGCACACATGTTCTGGCTCGCGTTTTCCACGCATGGCGGGGATTGGAACGCCTACGTTCGCCACTGGGTTCCAGACATTGTTAAAGATCCGTTCATGATGTTCTTGGAACGATGGTTTCTGCCAATTCACATTGCGGTAGGTGCGATGATTACAGGGGCTGGTTACCTGCTCGGCGGTTCAGAGTTGGCGATGTCGTGGCTGGTATGGGGCGTCTGCTTGCGAATGGTGACCCTGCTGCACATTACTTGGTTCGTGAATTCCGCATCCCATATTTGGGGATACAAGAACTACGAGACACGGGATGAGAGCCGAAATTTGTGGTGGGTAGCGATCCTCGCCTACGGTGAAGGGTGGCACAACAACCACCACGCTCTCCCACGATTGGCTCAGCACGGCCACAAATGGTGGGAATTCGACATCACCTACCAGGTCATTCGATTGCTACGTGCAGTGGGTTTGGCAAAAAATGTCGTAGACTTGGCTAGCATGGAGCAGAAGAAGCGTAGCCGCGCCGAGCGGACTGCCGCATAATGATGGCATGACTCAAGCCATTGTTGATCCAGAACAGCTGCGTCAATTCGCGATGCAGCTCAAGCGTTTCTCGAGCTTGCTCTCCGACTCGACGGGCAAGCTCTCGCAGCAAATGCAGCATCTGGCTACCTCCTGGCGAGATCAGGAGCACGCCAAATTCGCGAGTGAATTTGAACAAGAGATGAAGCAACTGCATCGCTTGATCGAAGCCAGTGAACGACATGTACCCTATCTGATTCGCAAGGCCGAACTCATCGAAGAGTATCAACGCGGCCATGGCTGAAGCCAACGTCAAGAATCTTGAGGGTTTGGAAACATTCGCTGCAGCAGTCGCCCGGCTTTCGGATAGCAATCGCAAGAACACGGACGATGTTCGTGAGCAATTGCAACGCGTCACGGTGTGGTTGACGAAGGAAATGCCCGAATATTGGACCAACCAACTGCGAATCGCCCAAAAACGTTGGACGGAAGCCAGAGAGGATTTACTCCGCTGCCAGTCCCGTACGCGTGCGGACGACGAAGATTCATGCCTCGTCCAGCGTAAAGCGTTGGATCGGGCGACTGCAAGAAGAGCTCTTTGCGAACAACGGGTCAAGATCCTTCCGGTCTTGGGATCGCGTTGGGAGCAATTCATTCAGGAAGCGTCCCTGAGCGTGCGTCAGATGGAGGACTTGTCGGAGTCCAACTTGCCCCTCGCCCAAGCCCGCCTGCAAAAGACGATTGCTACACTGAAGCAATACATCGAGAGTTCAGAACCACGCGACAGTTGAGGTAGACATGACCGGTATCGATTGGCCTCCCTTGCCAGATATGGGAGTTTACCAGACTTGGCCCGAGAAAGGGCTCGATGCAATCCATCCCGATGATCGCGTCCTCGCCGAACAATTGATCCCGAGCGATCGCGTGTTTCTTCGAACGGCCTTCGATGGCACCTACTACACCGTTGAATATGGAACACAATCGATTCGGATTCGACCATCCCTGTGGTTACAGGTCAAGGACGAGGGATTCCGCATAGGAGACCAGGTCGAGGTCCCCTCTCGAATGATGCAAAACGACCCGATGATCGCAGTGATCCTGGAGATGCGATATAGCCAAGAAAACGGCGTAATCCACTATCTATTGCTTCACAACGAGATGCCGATCGAACATCCCTTCACGGCCGAGGACCTGATTCAGCTCAAGCCCCATGTGAAGCTGCAACCTCGCGATTATCAGCCGCCAACACCGAAATACACCCCACCATCCGATCCCGGTTCCGATCCATCCCTGTCCATCGACGACGAAGACACGAAATCTTAAGCGAGTCGAAACTCGGGCCCTGGGGTTTTCTTAGTCCGCTAAAGCAACACGATTGCGTGCTTCGCGGAGACCGCGACTGAGAATATCTCTGAGAAGTGGCGAATAATCTTCGTACCGGCATTCGTCCGCAGGGCCGTCCGAATACTGATAAATCGCATCACGCGGTTTTGCCCCAAGTGCGATCAAAGTACTCGAAACCGTTCCATAATCCGCACCACGGACAACCATGCTCGCTCGAGCCATCGGATTGGGTGAACGTGCAAAGACACGACTGGCGACCGCTAGGAATTTAACAGGCGAGTCAAGCGTTTGAAGGGTCAACAGACGATTGGCCAACTGAACCCGCTCGTCTCGAGGGTCGTTCATGTTGCGTGCGCCGATGATATTCAAGCCCGGTTGCAGGTCGAGGACTTCATTCTCCGTCTCATGATGAATCGCAAATGCCTGATCTCGGTCGGCGATTACCAGGTTGCAGGCCTCGAATTGATGCTTGCCCAATTCTTCCAACGCTCGATCCACCGCTTGCCGGCTCGACGTGGTCTTCAACGATTCCTTCACCAAGAGTCCGCGTGAGCGATTGGAGCCTAATGGTTCAAGTGTTCGGCGATTGCAAATGCCGACGAAGACACCATGCTGATTGACACCCAACCACGTCCCTCCGCTCCGCTGATCCAACGGGCACAGGATTCTTGGTTTACCGGATTGGATCGCAGGCGACGAACATCTGCGATCGAAAAACTCCTCTCGATTGGCTGCGACTAAGATCGGACTTTCAGGAACCACGCGATATTGAATGGCCAATAAGCACATCGCAACATCAGCACTTTCTATGGCTGGAGTGTGGAATCGAGCCGCGGCGCAGTGGCTGAGCTTCGCACATACCAAGTGCGATTTTGCGGCCCGCAACGTCGATAGAATCTAACGGTCGCAATGAGCCGCGTAACCCCCCCAAATGGGGTATTGCCCGAAATTGTTGAAAAGTTGTCAAAAACGGATTCCCGGCACGAATGATGGTCATCAACGCTGCGGGGAGAGGGGAACGTTTGACGTAGCCTAGACCGAAAGGCTTGGTATATTCCTCGGACTCTGGAGGCGGTTTCTCTAACGCGACAATTGCATAGTCCTATGTCCGAAGTGATCCATCAGAATCTCGGACCGATCCCTCGCACTGAGAGTGGCAGGAGTCGCCTTGGGAAATCGATTTCTCTACACATCGCTGGAGTTGGGAGCTACGTACCTCCGCGTATTGTGACCAATGAGGAGCTATCGCATTTGGGGTGCGATAGCGATTGGATCGTGCAGCGAACGGGGATTCGCGAGCGGCGTTTCGCTGCATTGGAGCAGGCGTCGAGCGACCTGGGGTATCTCGCAGCCATCGATTGCTTGGAAAGATCCGGCGTGGAAGCCAAGAGCATCGATTTGCTCATCGTCGCGACGATCACTCCTGACTATTCGACTCCGTCGACCGCTTGCGTTTTGCAGGAGCGTTTAGGGTGCACTGCGGCAGCTATGGATGTGAATGCTGCGTGTTCCGGGTTTGTGTATGGGTTGATCACTGCTGCCCAGTTCATTCGGGGTGGCGGTGCTCGCAATGCGATGGTCATCGGGGCGGAGGTCATGAGTCGCACCGTTTCCGCAGACGACGTGAAGACCTATCCTCTTTTTGGAGATGGTGCAGGGGCCGTACTATTGCAACCGCCCGTGACATCCGAGGACGTGCAGATACGATTCGCAGGAAATTCCGGACTCGACGACCGTCCCGGCATCTTGGCCTATACCCTTGGTTCCCAAGGAGACATCCAGGCCTTAAGCACTCCGGCGGGCGGATCGCGAGAGCCGTTGACGCAAGAGGGACTCATCGCCGGTCGACATTACATGCGGATGGATGGCAGGAGTGTCTTCAAGTGGGCGGTTCGCTGTGTGGTCGATAGCTGTCGCGATGTTATGGCTGCTGCTGGCTTGACGATGGACGATGTGGATCTCCTCGTATTGCATCAAGCCAATCAGCGGATCATCGATGCCGCAGTGAAGGAACTCGGCATTCCTCGCGAGAAAGCGTTCACCAATCTGGATCGATTCGGGAACACATCCGCAGCGAGCATCCCATTGGCCCTCAGCGAAGCGGACCGTCAAGGCTTGGCACCTCGCGGGAGTCTGGTGCTTCTATGCGGCTTCGGTGCTGGACTGACATGGGGAACAGCTTTGGTCCGTTGGTAGAACCCGACGCACCCATCCATTCGCAAGCGAATCCTGCGTTCCTCGTTTCCGAACTCCATGAGCCATCGAAATCTTCACTCGATCGTTTTGCTCGGATGCCATATCGAGAATGTGAAATCGTCATCTCCATGATGTTCGATGCCTGCTTTCGACCAAGCGTTTTGTAGCGGCGACAAAGACTTGTTCGCGGGTGGCACATACGCCTCATCAACAACGAGTACTCGCTCAAGTCTTCCATACTGCTCCAACTGTTGACGCTGCAGATCCTCGCTCAGCAGATACGTCCACGAAGGTGGAAGCTGGCAGTGGGGTGGCGGAAGTTGTGTCCACAGATACCAACTTGGTCGGTTATGCCAACGGAACGCCAACGAATCCACATGGGACTCCTGAACGGTTTTCACACAATGGCGAATGCGTTGGGATTGCTGGTCATCCAGTCGTAACAGAGTGGCTCCAGGGAGGTCCAACGAGTTCCGTGACAAATAGCGACAACCGCTTATCAAGACAGGAACGCAAACAATCATCGCACCGACAGCGAGCGAAGCTGCGGGCTTGAACCTAGGAAACACTACGTCTTTGCTCTGTTTCAGCCATGAGTAGAACGGTGCAATGTGATTCTCTACCCAAGCGATTCGGAATCCATCTACAAGCAGCAGGACCAATGGCAGAGTTCCAAGCGACAACTGAGTACCGGGTACTGGGTATGCAATCAGCGGTTGAAATGCAGCGATGGCAGCAATGGTCGCAATAACGATCCGATGGGAACACGTCATCGCGAAAATGGTCGGGAGACTCGTTGCGGTCGTCGTCACTGGAGCAAGCCGCAACACCAACCATCCGACGACGATTGCGGGGCTAAGGGCGAGAATCGCTTCACTGCAACCGCGCGGTTGCAACCCATGGACGAGCGGAAACACCCCTTCCATGACATTCATGGAAATCAGGGTGGGGCTAACGATACTGAAGAAGCACCCCCACTGGACACGTGTAGGCAATCGCCAATGGATTCCTTGTCTCCTCCTCGACATGTTCGTAGCCATTAGGCTTAGGAATCCTAATGCAAACAGGCCGACCGCAAGCCAACCCCAAGGAGATCGGATCGCTGGGTGAAAGTAATTCGACAACAGCGATCCATGTTGTCCAAACAAGCCTTGCTTGAGTGTTTTCAGAGAAACGTCCTGAGTCATGCTCCAGGCAACAAAGAACGCGACAGACAAAACCACACCGATGGATATTCGAGACAAACACGCGATGCTCGGAATGGACTCGCAGGTCTCTGAGGTACTGCTGGATGTTTGCAAGAGTGCCATCGTGAGTCGCAAACCCAAAATCGATATCGAGACGATCCAAGGCAATACCCAAGCCTCCATCGAATGCAGTTGCTGCCACATCAAACACCAAGGGAGAGCAATCAACGCTACGGTATAAACTGCATCCGCAAGAGCATGGATGCGGGAAGCCCTCGTATCGGACCATAGATAACCCGACGGAAGCGCAGCCAACAAAAAGATTCCCACGTTCGGCTTGATCATGAAGAGCGTGCCAGCGAGGATCCCCTGCAGTAATGGAACAGCACTTGAAGCGATCGAAACTCGCGATGGATATCGAGCCGCGATCAAATAAATACTCGTGCAAACCAAAAGACTGCACCAGATTTGGGGATGCCCCGGTTCCAAGGCTAATTTCTCTTGATGCCAGAAAAAGGCGATTGCCGCAAAGAGAAACAAACCTGTTGTTGCGTAAGCACGATTAGTGCTTTGCGATTCCGTGCGAGGATTCAAACGCTCCATGGATCGCAATAGAAGTACCGTCGAAGCGATCCAAAAAACAAATGTCTGCCAGCGCTGTCCATCGGTAGTGTATGCGAACGGGATCAACGAGCGCAGGGATGCGTCCAAGGCATAAAACGCAGGTCCGTACTGCGAAAACACTTCCTCGTAAAGCACGTGCCCCTCGCGATGATGGATCAATGTCCACAGCACATAGCCTTCATCATCGTAGAAAGCCCACGTCGTGAATAGAACGAAGTAAGCGGTGCTAACGATCGCGAGAAGGATAAGGAGTCGTAGTCGGAATGCAGTATTGAACGTCATCTCCTAGAAAGCCACATGCGCTCCCGAACGCCTTGTGCGTCGCGAGTCTTCGATGGTGCGATGAATCTCTTCCACCTGTTCCAGGATTAGGTCCGCATCTGCGTTCGCCTGCGCGGAATCATCCCGAACCCTCGGAGCCGGATAGGTATCGACGCGATCGACGATAAATCCGGGGCGGCCAAGGACTTGCTGGTGAATGCGAATGACGTACTCACCCAACACTGCGATCCCGAGCGCATTGAGCCCTCCAAACAGGGACGACAACACGACCGTCGATGCCCAGCCAGGAATCGCCAATCCCGTATGCCATTTGCTGATCAATGCATAGGTCAAGCAACTTGCAGAGACAGCCAGCGAGATCAATGAAATCGCGTAGAAAATAAAGAGCGGGAATCTCGAGAATCCGAATATTGCCGACTGTGCGAGTTTGAACAACTGCCGCAGGGTTACACGCGGCTTGTCGTCGTGCCGAGCGCATCGTTCGACGACGATCCCCTGTTGCCGGAAACCGACCCAAGACCTCAGGCCCGGCAGGAAACGATCGACCTCACCAAGGTTTAGGATTTCCTGGACCACACGACGATCCATTAGACCAAACGCACCGGCGTCGATCGGAATCGGTGTCTCGGATATACGATTGAGCAAACGGTAGAATCCCGAAAAGAGAACCTGCTTCCACCATGCTTCTTTCCGTTTCTCGCGAATGGCGTAGACCACATCCGCCCCGCCTTGCCAAGCTCGCACAAAATCCGCGAGGCGTCCCGGATCGTCTTGCAGATCGCTATCCATGATAATGGTTGCATCACCGCGAGCATGCGCAAGACCAGCGTGTATCGCCGATTGGTGCCCGAAGTTTCGAGATAAATGGACGCAACGGATTTGCGATTGCTCGCGAGCCATTCGCGACAGGATCTCTCCACTGCCGTCTGTCGATCCGTCGTTCACGTAGATCACTTCCCACCGGCAACCCGTTTTTGCTAACCCAGCATCGATCCGCTCCTGAAGCGTTTCGAGGATCGAAGCTTCATTAAATACGGGCAAGACGATCGATATGATTGGATGGGTCGGTCGTGCATTGGCAGCGATATTCTGGTTCATGATTCACCCTCGAGTAGCTACGGCAACCAACGATAGCCCCGTCGGGATGTTCCCAGATCGCATCATCCATCCCCGCTCCAGCGATGCCATCGCGATCAGCAATCGATTCATCCATCCGGATACAGGCGGGAATTCCGCAGGTCGATTTCTGGGAAACCATCTTTGCCAGGCTCGCACTGCCAACGCGGCTGGCAGGGTGAAGGCGTTCCAAGAGTTGATCCAATGCAGATTGAGTCCTGCGGATCGCATATGCTGTCGCAGCAAGCCCGCGGAGTAACGCCGGAAGTGGCCTAAACGTCGATCCCAATCTCCATACAAAGCCGGCCAAGCAGGAACCGTGAGGATGATCTTGCCGTCCTCTTCTAGGGTTTCCGCAGCATAGGCAAGCGCTTCGACCGGTTCCTGCAAATGCTCAAGGACATCAAGCAAGAGAACCACTCGAGCGGTTCGTGGCGCAACGGGCCACTGCTGACACAGATCGTGCTGCGTCGCGTTATCGACACCGAGCCGCTTGCAGATTTCGATCGCTTCGGGCATGACATCCAACCCATGGACGCGAAATCCTTTTTGCTTCAAACGCAACAGATTCCCGGCTGCACCTACCCCACCTTCGACAATCAAATCGTTCGGTGCTGCGAACCGATCGATCAGATCGAAGGCAATAGCCCGCTTGGCGACATGCCACCAGTAGCTGTCTTCGAGTCGAGACAACTCCTGAAGATGTAGGGGGTCCATAGCGGTCGTCCGTGCGAACGAGATATCCGTGATGTATGTCGCGAGCCGTTGAAGCTCAAGCGGTGTCGGCTCGCACCGACAGAGAAAGATAGCACGCACTTACAACTCTGTAGCGTTCAGTGAACCCAAGAGGGTTGGAGAATTCTTCCTGCGAGTAGTGATCGTGACGAGGTTGAGGAGAAAAGAGGATGACTGCGCCCAAGAGCTTATCCACTCGAGTCGGGATGCAGAATGCGAGAAAGCATCTCCAAGCTATCGATCAGTCGCGGGCCGGGACGATTGAAGTAAGCGTTTCCGTCCATGATGTAGAGTTGGCCGTTGCGAACACAGTCGAGTTCCTTGAACCCGGGTTTGCTCGCGAGGATTGGCAAATCCTCATTGGTTCGCTCGATTGTGTATCCACAACAGGTGATGACCATGATTTCGGGATTCGCCTGCAGAATCGCTTCCCAGGGGACGACACGCGATCGGTCACCCGCTCTTCCTAGGCAATCCACTCCACCCGCGAGGGCGACCAATTCGGGATTCCAATGACCCGCACAGAACAATGGATCGATCCATTCAAGCATCACGACACGCCGAGGAACGCGATTCTTCGGAATTCGACCCTCGACCGCAAGAATCCGATCGCTCAATGCGGAGATGACCTCGTTCGCTCGTTCTTCGACCCCTGCAGCGACTCCGATCGTTAGGATGCCGTCGAGCACATCCGCCAGGCGGATCGGCTCCAGTCGCACTATCTCCGGTTCTCCCTCCAGACCGCAGAATGCTCTTTCCACGTCGAGTACGTCGACGGCGCAAACATCACATAGGGATTGCGTGATCACCAAGTCGGGCTTTAGGGATACGAGTTTCTTCCGATCGAGGTCAAAAAGGGATTTGCCGCTGCCTACCGATTCATGGACCATGGCATCGATCTGCGCACTGGATACATCGATCGGGATCGCTGCGCGTGTTACTTTCGGAAGAGATCGAACAACATCAGGATAATCGCACTCATGGGTAACTCCGACCAGTTGATCTCCGAGTCCCAATGTGCAAATCATCTCGGTAGCGCTCGGAACGAGAGAGACGATTCGCATAGGCATTCCTGTTGCGATGATGTTGTGTTGTTTAGGCGATCCGAACGATTACTTATCGACTTTGGTCAACGGATGAACAACGAGTCCCGATACGAGCTTGGGATAGAAGTAGGTACTCTTGGCGGGCATCCGTTCCTGATGCAGCGAAACTTTCCGAATGTGTTCGATGGTCGCTGGCATCACCAGGGCTGCAAGCGGGTAGGTCAGGTTTCCTTCGAGTCGCCCGTGCAAGCCATCGATGACTTCCTGGACCTGATGAACATAGGTTGGCTTGGGCATATCTCGGAGTCCCAACGCATCTTCGAATACGAGGCGATGCAGGACGGCAACGCCGAGCCCCTGCCAGTCGGCGCTCTGTTCCGAAGCGATGACAGCCATTCGATCCACAGCTTCCTGCCGGCCTGAGATGCGAGTCCACTCGTTGGATGCACGCGAATAAAGGGCCATGATCCACTGTTCATCGAGTCGATCCATCTCGGCCCATACCGCCCCCGCGTTCTCGGGTCCTTGGCCAACGATCTCGCAATCGAAATAGGGGCTCAATCGCCGATGCAACTCCGCAGTATCCATTTCGGGGACCCCGTGAAGCAGTCGATGCGTTGGCAAAACAACGAGTCCCGGATCACTCATGCTGATCAATTGAGTCAGGACAAAGTTGGCGGGATGATCGGATGGAAGGGGCGATTGGGCGTTGAGCTCATCGCGGTAATTGCAAGCCGTCTCGTAACGATGGTGACCATCGGCGACAAACATATCTCGATCAGAGATCAAGGCGCTGACCTCTTGGATCGTTCGAATGTCGGTCACGGGCCACATGCGATGCAACACTCCAAGATGGTCGGTTGCTTCGAGGCCATGCACGCCGAGAACCTTTCGCTCGAGGATTTCCTGAATGACGTTTTCCGGATCGGGATAAAGACCGAAGATCTGCGACAAGTTGGCTTGCGTGGCACGAGTCAAACGAAGGCGATCGTCTTTTGCCTTGGCATGCGTTTGCTCGTGCGGATAAATATTACCTTCGCCAAACCTTTGCAGGCGAACGCGAGCCATGAATCCGCGGCGTGTTAGGGTCGTGCCGTGGTTGTCGAAAATTTGATGATAAACATAGATCGCAGGGTCGGGTTCGAGCTGCAACACCCCTTCATTTCGCCAAGAACGATAGATCCTCGCGGCCCGTTCATAGATCGTGTTCTCGTCCGGATCACCCGCCTCGCGGCGATTGAGTTCCAGACGCAAAAAATTGTAGGGGGATAGGTTGTAGAGATGGTCC
>CAYXFO010000011.1:23914-28645 GCA_964464255.1 uncultured Pirellula sp. | reverse complement strand
TGCTCGCTCGCTGTTCGCTTGGCTTGGTCGATCAACGTCTGCTGCATCATGCAGGTATCGACCACGACCATCGCCAGTCGCGTTGTTCCATCATCGAGAACAATCGCGCGAACCCACAGGGAATCCTGAACCGTCGACGCGCGACCCTCTAGAAATCCACCGGCGATAATCGATTCCGGGCTCGTTGGGTTGATGCTGACCGTAGCCGCACCCGCACGAAAAACGTGCGCACTATCGGGCTGTTGCGCGTGTGCGGATCTGACCATCGCGATGTGGATGATTGCAGCAAAGACCAACAGAGTTGACCTGACGAACCGAACAACGTGGGTGTCGCATGCCATGGCTGGGAGAGATGGTTGGAGGAACGGTCGCTTGCAAAAAACTCTACAAGAGAATCCCGAGAGGAATGTCTTATATGATAGCCAGCTTTGGGCCCCTTTTGGGTGCGACCTTGACGCACGGTGCAAGAGTTACCCGAATCCCAATACTACCAGTGCCTACTACCAGTGCCGGATTTGGTCCATGAGTCGGTCTGCGCTGGTGAAGGGTTCGGCCAACCAACCCGCCCTGCGAGCTCCTTCGACATTGTCGTGTCGATCATCGACAAAAAAGATTTTCTCTGGAGCGCAGCCAGCATGTTGCTCGGCGACGCGATAGATCTGCGAGTCGGGCTTCATGCTCTTGGCTTCATACGAGAGGACGATCGGTCCGAAGTGATCCACCACGGAAACATAGCGTTGTTCCAAGATCCATTCCCAATGGGCTTGGCACGTGTTGGAGAGCAATCCGATCGGAACACCAGCCTGTTTCACATGCTCGATGACTGGCAGGATCTGTAGGTTCGGGATGAACATATCGGCCGCTGCTTGCAACATCTCGCGTGTATCGAGCGACTTGCCCAAGCCTGCGGCGATCCGCTCAATAAACTCTTCGCCGCTGATCAGCCCTGTTTCGTATTCGATCTGCAGATCAGAATCCATGATCAACGAACGCATCCTCGCCGGGTCGACTCCAGCGATCTTGGCCATCGAACGCATCGCCAATCCATGGTCAAAGAACAACAGTACATTTCCCAGATCGAAATACATGAAATCGGGACGAGGAATGATGGCCACGATTACACCAACGCTCCCGCAAAGGTTTTTTGCAAAGCCGCGAGACCTCGCTGGCCATCTTTTCCTTCGATGACCACGTTCACTCTCAACTCGCTGGTGTTGATCATCAGGACGTTGATCCCTTCGTCCGCGAGAGCCTTGAACATCGCGATCGCGACGCTGGTGTGGCTTCGCAAGCCGATACCGCTGACCGAGAGTTTCGCGATATCTGTCGAACCACCGATCTTGCGAAAGTTGTATCCGGTTTTTCCGAGAACCTCGAGAGCGAGGGCCATTTGTTCCTCCGGTACGGTGAACGAAATGCTCGTCTCACCCAGGTATCCATCGCAGCTTTGGATAATCATGTCGACAAAGACGCCAACCCCAGCAACTTCGCGGAATACTTTTTCCGCCAGACCAGGTGTATCGGGGACTCCGGTCAGGGTGACGCGAGCCTGATCACCCAACAGTGAGATGTCCAGCAGTGTCAATTGCTCGAGATTGGATTTGCTCAATCGATCGACGATTTCGCTCGCGCTTTGTGTTCCTGCATTGGCTTGTCCAATCCGCCACTCGTTGGCATCGGCCGGCTTGTTGTGGAGCGAGAATGCTTGGTGCACAGCGCGCAAGGCCGCGGTCGCCTCGGAACGTTGCACCAAGCAGCTGATCTTGATTTCGCTGGTGGTGATCATCTGGATGTTGATCCCTGTGCTCGCGAGAGAAGCGAACATTTTCTCAGCGACCCCGGTTTGATTCGCCATGCCAAGACCGACTACCGAAACCTTGGCAACCGCATCGTCATAGGTATAGCCGGTCGCACCGGTGACCTTGACTCCTTCTTCGATCGCCCGCAGTGCTTCCTTGAGTTCGTTGTTTGGAATCGTGAACGAGATATCGGCTCGATCCTCCATGCCGATATTCTGCACGATCATGTCGACCGTGATCTTGCGGTCCGCCAGACGGCGAAAGATCTCGTAACTCATACCTGGGGAATCCGGAACGCCTTGAACGGTGATCCGTGCTTCCTCGCGAGTCAATGCCGCGCCGCTAACCGGTACGGAATGGGATTCGGGGATCGAAACGATCATTGAACCGGGCGCATCAGAGAAACTGCTGCGAACACGGATCGGAACATCAAACTTTTTCGCGAACTCGATCGAGCGATTGTGCATGACGCTCGCGCCCAAACTCGCGAGCTCCAGCATTTCGTCATAGCTGATCAGATCCATTTGCCTGGCTTCGGGGAGCAATCGTGGATCGGTCGTGTATACGCCATCCACATCGGTGTAGATTTCGCATGCGTCTGCGCCGAGGACTGCAGCGAGCGCGACCGCAGTTGTGTCGCTACCGCCGCGCCCGAGGGTGGTAATATTGAAATCGTCGTCGACACCTTGGAACCCTGCCGCGATCACGATGTTGCCCGCATCCAGCAACTTTCGAATGCGTTCGGTGGAAATGGTTTTGATGCGCGCTTTGGTGAACGAGTTGTCGGTCCGAATCCCCATCTGGGCACCGGTAAGCGAAATCGCGCGATATCCAAAACGATGGATCGCCATCGCCATCAACGCGACACTGACCTGTTCGCCTGTGCTCAAAAGCATGTCCATTTCGCGAGCTGGCGGCTCGTCGTTGATCTGCTTCGCAAGATCGATCAAGTGATCGGTCTCATGGCCCATGGCGCTGACCACGACAACCACTTGGTTTCCTTCCTGCTGAGCGCGTATGGCCTTGCGCGCCGCCGATTGGATTTTCTCCGGAGTCGCAACACTGGTGCCGCCGAATTTTTGAACAATGAGTGGCATCGTATCGAAAGGTTAAATGAGTAAGCGTGAGCGAGGGAAGGCATTTGTCACTTGAGACTTCTTACCTTTTGCATCCCTCGCTCACGCGTCGGGTTGTGAAAATCCCTGATAAACCAAAATTCATGAGGGTCGATGACCGTAAAAACGCATCTCCGGTAATCAACAACACGGCAGGATGATACCAAGTCGCCGAATTTTGGAAATTCTCAATCGCTGCTTCCCGCGTCGACAATGGCGAAACAGCTAGCGATAGAGGACCGGACCGGATGCTGGACGGGCCGCAATGCCACGCTCCGACTCGCCCGTTTCCGCATTTCCAGAGTCCATGCGTCGGCCCGAGGGTGTTTCACCCTCCTTGGCCATCGCTGCGAAGGACTGGTCCAGTTGATCTTTCGCGGCCTGAACCCGCGGATCCTGGGAATGCTCAGATGCAAGCCGCCCCAACGTCATCCGGGCCTGAACCAACTCACCCATCCGATACTGGGTGTTGAGAATCTCCAAATGTCGATCGAGTTGACCAGTCGGTAAACGTTCCGACGCCCGTGCCAAGAGCGAGGCGGCTTCTTGCGGACGATTCAAATCGGCAAATACCAACCCTCGAAACAACATGTGCTCGGGATCGTCTCGAACCGATCCGTGCAAGTCGGCCATCCGATCCAAGGTCGCTAATGCTCGTTCCGGTTTCCCCTGACGACGATAGAGCTCCGCGATCGCCACTTGCACCTTGGGATAATCGCTCCGGATCAGGAGTGCTCGATGGTAACATTCCAAGGAATCGACCCACTCACCAGCGGACCGATGCGTGTCCCCGAGCAACGCCCAAGCGCGGGCATGGTTTCGGTTCCCCGACAAAACATCCAACCCTAGTTTCTTCGCTGCCGCATAGTCTCCAAGCTCCTGGTACATCTCTCCGAGTTGAATCGCATACTCAGGATTGCGGCCGGAGAGACGGAGCGCTTCACTCATGTGCTGAGTCGCTTTCTGCTTGTCACCGCGCTGCCACAACGTCATCGCATATCCCCATTGAGCACGCTCGTCGAGCGGAGATAACGCAAGGGCCTGAGAAAACAGAAGCTCCGCATCCTGATCGCGAGATCGCTGAAGAGCATCGGCTCCACGCAACGACAACTGACGAGCAGTCACCAGCGACTTGTTGCTGGTGTCTACCCTAAAAACACGGCATCCACTCATTCCGATGAGAATGGCCACCAGTAGGCACCATGCGCAAAGAGTCTCCACTCGCATGCATAAACAGCGAGACCAGAACTCTTCGAATCGATCAATGCTCCTATAGTGAGCAATCATGGATAACGCATTACCTGCTTCCTTCGCAATGAACTGCTTCCTGCACTTTCTTGTAGCAAAGCAGACTTGTAGCAAAGCAGAACCCCTTAACTCAAGCCCCTTCGCAATACCTGCCTTGCCAATCGATCCAATCCCACCCAGTTTGCCTTGATTCCATGTGGCGGTTTCTCTAACTCCTAGGTTTCGGTCTTGATCATCACCCGACGCGAGGGTCTTAAAGTTGCGCTTTTCGACGTAATCTCAAACCGAAACGTAAGTGAGGGATCGACTTATGTCGCTCGCGACGTTTTCCCTCACGCGTCCCTCGCTCACGCGTCGGGTTGTGATATTTCCAGGCGAAAGCATGACTGCTGGCAATCACAACCGCCAAAGTCGCAGCTTTCAAGCTCACGCTCCGAGATAGAGGCTAAATTCGAATGATGCCTATGTTGAAGCGATCGATAGTTGCTAGCAAAACGAAATCGTTTTCGTTGGCCCTAGGCGGGCTTGTGCTCGCAATGGCCTACTGCCAAATCGCTGCTGGCCAAAAT
>CAYXFO010000011.1:0-23814 GCA_964464255.1 uncultured Pirellula sp. | reverse complement strand
GCCAAATCGCTGCTGGCCAAAATATAGGAGGCCAAATCGCAGGCGATCGGGTCGCGGCGGATGAGGCTCCGAGTGCTAACTCCCTCGATGATACCAAAGGGTTGATCGTCCACTCGTTTAGCCAAGCTCGCCATGCATTCAGCAATCAGCAGTGGGACCAAGCATCGGCTTTATTTCGGGAAGTGAGTAAGGCATGCCCAGGCTCCCCGTTGGCTCTCGAATCGAATTACTTTGCAATGCTCGCAGACGGGAAACTTCAGGATCCCAAGGCTTACGAGTCCATGTTGCAATGGCTGCGCGATGCCAAGTTGTTGCAGGACCGCATCGTACTGGCAAAACGAGCGGCGCCCGCGATATGGGAATCGTGGATCGCCAATACGCACCTTCTGGCCGCACAGCACGAACGTCAACAACTGCAGACGGAACTCGCAGAAGGGAGACTCCAGGGGCTGCTTCAAATTCCAGGAAGTGAGCGATCTACCGAATGGGCATGGCCGACCAAAGGGGATGCAGCCGCGAATGCGTGGTTCGAACTCGGATTGGTCGCTCAAGAGTGCCGACACGACTGGCAGAAGTCCTTGGAGTGCTTTCAAAAGGCGGTTCAAGCGAGCCGCGAAGGTTCCGAGTTGCAGTGCCAGGCACTGACTGCTCTTGTCAAGTCGCATATCCAGTTGTCGGAACCGCAACAGGTGATCGAGGGGATCGAGCAACTGGAAAAAGTGGCTCCGAATCCCACATGGCGCACTCGGTCGGCGTTGCTGCGAAGCGAAGCGGCTCGGGCGAATCACGATGCCTCAGCCTTCGCGCAGGCACTCCAGCCCGCAATCGAATGGACGTTGGCAGGGCAAACGGATTTGACTACTGCGTACGAGTTGGCGCTCGCATTGATCGAAGCCCGCGATGATGAACATGCAGACGCCGTTCTCAATCACATCATCGAACGTGAGTCCAATCACCCACTCGCAATCGAAGCTCGGATCCGGTTGGCTAGGGGGGCTATTCAGCGTCGCGATTGGCAAGTGGCGAAAGAGCGGCTCGACCAAGCCATCGAACTGGGATGCTCCCGCACTTGGATTCCCCACGCACGGTTGGCCCGCGGGCAGGTGCTGCTGGAACTCGGACTCCCCGACGCAGCCCACGATGACTTGGTGATTGCGCTGCAAAACCTCCAGGACGATAAAAATTCGTCAGACTTGAACACACCCTCAGGCAATATCGAGTTGGAGACCGCGATTCGGTTCGAATTAGGAGAAGCTCTCTTGCAGCGACAGCAATGGGACGACGCCAACAAACATTGGGAAGTCCTGATAAAGCGATTTCCGGACTCCGATGCCCATCCTCCCAAGTGGATGGCTCGCGTCTGGCTTCATCAAGGAGAAATGCAAGCATTGAGACAAAACTGGGCCGAGGTAGAAACGATCGTTTCCCGAATTCAGTCCCAGTTTCCCGAATGCGATTGTCGGGATGATGTCGATTATATCAAAGCGCGTTGTTTTATTTCCAAGGCGCGTTTCGATGATGCTCGACAACTTCTCGACCGCATCGCTCGGGAACCAACTCATCTGTCGCCCGATCTGGCCGCAAGAGCCTGGTGGATGATGGGAGAAACGTTTTTGATGCAGCGGCGTTACGCGGAAGCTGTGCAAGCATACGAGAGTGTCTTGGGAACGGGGAGCAGTCTGTACTGGCAATCTGCGGCACGCATGCAGATCGGTCAATGCTATGAATTGCTGCGCGATGGTTTGGCGGCTCGAAACGCATACCAAAGTCTTTTGGACAAGGATGCTGATGGAGTCTTCAGTGCCATAGCGCAGCAGAAACTGACTTCCCTGGAACCGACTGTTGCACCGACACTTCAGAGCAACCGAACATCCAACGAATCCCCCGTTGGCAATAAACGATGAAATCCCATGTGTGCCTGTCCGCAGTTCGATGCGTTTGGTACGGCTGGCTTGCCGTGCTAACGTTGATGTGCGCGTCGACGGCTTTGGGACAAGGGAACTCATGGCGGCCGAGTCCTCAGTTTCCGAACGGTTCTCAAGTCACCAGCGGATTCCCTTCGAACAACGGGACACTCAACCCAAACGCTGGGAATGTCAGCTACGGCAACGCGAACAACATGAATGCCGTGGGTGGCAGGATAGATCCACGGGTCGCTTCATTACCCAACGCGAACAATCCTAATCCCGCTGCGGGGGTTGCGGTATCGAGCGCACGGCCCGACGGATCCTTGGATAATACAAATGCCGAAGGCAAGATCCCGGTTCGCAACCTGCTGCAGATCTTCCACGATGGCGGGTTGATGATGTACCCGATTGCATTGTGCTCGTTTGCGTTGATGGTGTTCTCGTTTGAGCGATTGATCAACCTGCGCAGGGGTCGAGTGATCCCACGACCTTTCGTGAATCGATTGATCGAGCAACTGCAACAGCAACAAATCGATCGCGAGGAAGGGATCGAATTGTGCGAGAAGAATTCGAATCCCATGTCGCGGATCATGATGGCGGCTCTCAAACGCTATGGCAAATCCGCTGTCGAAGTGGAGCAGGCGGTTCTCGATGCGGGTGAGCGAGAGAGCAACCATCTGAAGAAATACATGCGTCTTCTCAGTGCGATCAGCAACATTGCTCCGCTCCTCGGTTTGCTCGGTACGGTGATGGGAATGATCCAATCCTTCAACGACATCTCGAACTCGCAGGCGATGGGGAGACCAGAGATGCTCGCAGGTGGAATCAGCCAGGCGCTGTTGACCACAGCCGCTGGACTGCTCGTCGCAATCCCCGCGTATGCGATGTACGTCTACTTCGTAGGGCACATCGATCGATTGATCATCGAAATGGATCACCACGCGCAGCGATTGGTCGATGTAGTCAGTGCCGAAGGTCTTCAGGAAAGCGACTCGGGCCGCTCTCGCAGCCGATCGCGCAAGGCTGCTTGATTCCAGGGAGGATAGTCAACGATGCCTCTCAAAACGAGCTCCGAAGAACTGCCAGCCATCAATCTCACAAGCATGATTGACGTGCTGTTTCTGTTGATCATCTTCTTTATGGTTGGCACTCGATTCTCCGAGAGTGAACGACAGATCCAGCTGACTCTTCCCAAGGCATCCTCGCCGACCTCGATGGCGGCTCAACCCTCTCCCAAGGTTGTCACGATGTACTCCGACGGGAGCATCGAACTCGATGGCCAAAGGATGAACGCAAGCCAATTGACCAGTGTGCTTCTACCTGCGGTACAAAACTATCCCGATGTGCGAGTCCAATTGCGCGCTGATGCAAGCGGCTCTGTCATGCAGGCATCACAGGTCATGGAGGCCATCAGCCGGGCAGGGGTCAAAAATGTCGGCTGGACGATGACCGCTTCACGCATGCCTAACGCGCCGATTCGGTAGCGATCATGAACCACACCGGGCACATCGTTGACCAGATTGCCACCGGTTGGTGGATCGCGACGATCGGAGCCCCACCCGCGAGCCGTGCGTGGGCGATCATCTTGGGGGTTGTCTTCGCAATCATCGCCCTGAGTCTGCTGATCGCATCTTGGACCCGCTGGGGGCAAACCAAACCGCTCGCCAAGTGCGTTGGCATCGCTGTGTTGGCTCATATCTGGCTCCTGATGTATGCCTACGGGACTCGTATCGTCTCACCTGGCTTTGGTCCTGGTTCGGACGGTGGAGTCCAGCAGTCGAGCGATCCGCCAGCGACGTTTGCTTGGGAAGGAATGGCTACCTCCCCGGCCGCTACTACCTCCTCGGCCGATGCGATCTCAGCGGACGAATCATCCACCCCGTCACCCAACAAAGATCAACTCTCCGAAAATGTTAGAGCCGCCGATGCGATCACTCCCGCTGCACAACCCTGGGAACTCGCCTCATCGCGGCTGATTTCTGAACAAGTAGATGCGCCGAAGTTTCCTAACGAGTCGGCTCACTACGCCGAGCCAAGTCAACGTGAAACGCCACCGATCGAGCGATTGATGGAGCTCACGGAGGCGATCAGTGAAAGCGAGCTGTTGAGCCTTGCAGACCTGCCGATCGATCCGACACTCCCTCCTGAGTCTGCGGTACCTCCGACTCCTGCGACTGCACCATCTGCCCCCGTCCGTAGTGCAGCTTCACTTGCAAATGTACCTGTGATGTATCGAATGCGGATGTCTCCTGAGCGATCGCAGTATGCGGCTAGCCTAGGTGGAGATGCCAATACGGAAACCGCTGTTCAAAACGCGTTGGCTTGGCTTGCGCGCTCGCAGTCGCCCGATGGATCATGGAACGCTCAGCAGTTTGGGGCAGGGAGGTTGGATCGCGGAGCCGCATCGGAACCCGAGGGGCGATACCGGTCCAATGCTGGCCAACGAGCGGATACTGCGATGACGGGACTCTCTCTCTTGGCGTTCCTCGGTGCCGGACATACCCATCGCGATGGGTACTATGCCGAGACCGTAAGGAAAGGTCTGCAGTATCTGACCTCGCAGCAATTCCCGTCGGGAGATCTCTCGGGCCGCAATCAGATCGGACAGGAACCGACAGTTCGTTATGCGCGCATGTACAGTCACGGCATGGCGGGGCTTGCGATCGCAGAAGCGTACGCGATGACGGGCGATGCAGCATTGCTCCCTGCCTTGCAAGGAGCTACCGCGTATTCACTTCAAGCCATGAACTCTAGAACCGGGGGATGGCGTTACGATTTCGCGAGCGATGACCCAGGAGACACAAGTCAATTCGGATGGCAAGCGATGCTGCTCAACAGCGCATCCAAGAGCCGAGCCATCGCGATTCCTGGGCCCAGTCGTTTGGGGCTGCAACGTTTCCTGGATTCGGTGAGTACCGGACGGCATGGAGGTCTCGCCGTGTATCGCAATATCACTCAGGGAGCACCCGCTCCGATCTCTGCCGCCACGCCCGCAATGACTGCCGAGGCAATGGCAATGCGATGCATGCTGGACTTGCCGATCTCAGCAAGCGCCGCAAGAGAGGCCCAGGAAATGATTCTGGCCAACTTGCCGGGGTACAGCCAAGAAAACTTATACTATTGGTACTATGCGGCGCTATGCATGTTTCAACTGCGCAGCCAAAACAACTTGGCGTATGGAGCGAGGACCGGTTCAGCAACCGATGCAGCGTGGGAACGATGGAACGACGCGATGAAACGTCAGCTATGCAGTTCGCAAATCGTTCACGGTCCGGATGCAGGCTCTTGGAACCCTACCTGTGTCTGGGGTTCCTATGGGGGCCGAGTCTATTCGACGGCGACAGCTTGCATGTGTCTAGAAGTCTACTATCGCTATCTGCCGCTGTACCATGAGATCGCGAGCGATCCCGGTACAGCAACAATATCGAAGTGAAGATTCCTATGTGAGCATTGCTCTGTGAAGCGCATTCGCTGCAGCGACGAAAATCACTCCGGCAAGCGAGCTTCCGCAACCTTCGGGAGCGGTCCGGTCAAAGCCTTCATGAAGGCAACCAAATCCGCCTTGTCCTGGTCGTTCAGATCAAGCTTCTTGATCTTGTCGCTCAGGTAAGGATTGGGGTGTCCTCCTTTATCGTACCAATCGACGACTTCTTCGAGCGTCTTTTGGCTTCCATCGTGCATGTAGGGAGCGTTGAGCTCGATGTTGCGCAGGGTCGGAGTCTTAAACGCCCCTTTGTCTTTCTCCATCTTGGTTTGGCTGTAGCGACCAAGATCCGGCTCCTTGGCATCCATACCGACACCGAGATTGTGGTAAAGTTCATCGGAGAAGTTCGCTCCCACGTGACATGCTGAGCAATTCGACTTGGTGCTAAAGAATAGGTCTCGACCACGCTTCGCAGATTCGCTCATCGGATGGGTATCGCTCAGTTTCTTCAGAGCGACAAACTTCTCATAGTTCTGTGGATCATCGGACTTGAAGCTGTCGATGTCTTCGAGATCCTCCTTGAATGCTTCTTCGAATTTGCGAAGAGGCTCATAATAATCGTAGGGACTGGCCCCGGTGACGATGGTTCGTTCGAACGCGGCAATCGCCTTGCCGACATGATCGATCGTGGGAGCAGCACCGAAGACCTTTTCAAATTGAAGTCGGTATCCTTCGTTGGCTGCGACGAACTTCACGACTGCAGCGTGGGTATTGCCCATCTCGATGGGGTTGGCGATAGGACCAACGGCTTGCTCCTCCAGGCTCTTTGCCCGACCATCCCAAAACTGGGCCTTGCTGAGAATACGATTGAAGGAGGTGGGCGAATTGCGATTGCCCGTTTGCCCTTTAACCCCCACACCGAACTGCGTGTTGGCTCCATAACCTGCGGATGGGGAGTGGCAGTCGGCACAACTCACGGTTCCGTCGACCGACAATCGACGATCGAAATAAAGCTGTCGCCCGAGTTCGATTTTTGCCCGGGTCAGCGGATTGTCCGAGGGGATGTAGATCGCTTCTTTGCCAGCCGCCAGACCCTCCGGAAGATCCACGGACAACTCGACGTGGTTTGCGGGATCGCTGAGGAATTTTTTGATCTCAGCGACTTTCAGTGGCCCCGCCCCGGAAATGCCCGAGGTAAGAGCAGGGTCGCCAAGCCGGACATTTTCCACGGCCAAGGCCGCCGCACCAGCGATCATACCCATGACCACGAACGCGCTGTATTTCAAGGTGACTTTCATCGGAAACTCCGAGGAGGAACAATAAAGTTGGGGACCAGTAAATGGGGAACAGACTGAGCCGCGCGAAATTGTAGCTTGCAGGCAAGACTATAGGAAGAAAGCCGCAATGGCGGTTGCCGACTTAACGGAGGTGGGGAACGAGAGCGGAATGATCGGACGGATCGGAATGATCGGTCTGATCAGTCGGATCGGTCTGATCCTGGGTCCTGCTGAGGCGGTGGCGTGAACTTGGGAGCATCATCCTCAACCGGAGGGGGCTCTTCGATTTGGCTGGTCAACCGCGGTTTCGGGTCGTAGGTTTCGACCGCTTGAAACTCCCGTTTGAACTCATCGACGTTCTTTTTCAGGCCGCGATAGGTGCTCCCTAGATTGCGTGCGACTTCAGGAAGCCTCGCACCGAAGAGCATCAGTGCTAAGACTCCAAACGCAATCAGTTCAGGCGTACCGATACCTCCGAACATCGTTCTGTCTACCTCGATCCCATTAAGGTTTGTTCGAGTCGACAGCTGGTTCGTCGTCGTCGTCTCGCATGCCCTTTTTGAATTCGACGGCACTGCGACCAAGGTTCCGCATCAAGGATGGGAGCCTGGCGCTACCGAAGAGCAGCATGACTAGTACCAAGACAATTAATATTTCCTGCCAGCCGATACCCATAGAAGCTCACGAAAGTAGGAAGGAAGGAAAGGAGGGAATGAACCGCAGTTCGTACCCTTTATCTTATTGGAACCGTTCTAGCTGTCAAATGACGAGTCCGGACGGCTACTGGACTTCCCGAGCCAAAATATCCCGGCCGACGGTCATCATTTCCTGGCTATCCATCGATTTTTCGTTCGATTCGAAGAGGGCGGCAACCGCCGCTTTGTGGATTTTCATTTTAAGTCTGCCGATTCCCAAGGCCCCATAATCGATGCGACCGCTCCGTTCGACACCTGCATCGGTCATGGTCAGTCCGTCGATGCCCAGGGGAGGTACGGCATTGAGGTCGACCGCAACTCGGACCCGTTTGGCCGATTGGAGTTGTTCCTCAGACAAGAGCCGAATCCCGGCAGCACCGCACGCAAAGATCAAGTCCGCTTCGTGCAACGCTTTCTCGAACCAAGGCTGATCATGGCTAGCGATGGCGATGAGGCGACTCTCATTGACCCCTTCACTTACCAAGCGATCGACACATTCCTGAGAGCGATCCAGGGTGCGAGAGGAAACATAGACTTTGCATTTTTCGTTGGCGAGGATCCGGCTTACCCGTTGTCCTACTGGGCCGGTAGCTGCCAAAACCAATGCGGTCGCTCCGTCGAGATCCACATGCCGACCTGCGTTCAATACCGCGGCCGCGGCCGTGCTGTTGGCTCCATTGCAATCGAGCATCACCGAGACTCGGAACGGATCGAACATTGTTTCCTGTACGATCGAAAAAATCTGCTCGGCATGCGCGACGTTGGAGCCACCGACGAAGACCGCAGTGTTCTGCAGATCCCTCGGGCCTCGCGTGTACATTGCACCATGCACCAGATCTCGCACTTGTTCGGGTTTGACATTCCCGTACTGCAGCAATTGATCGACTCCGGCATCGATGGCAACCACCGCATCAAAAACACTGGGATGGGGATCGGTGTCGAGTTGGATTAGGATTCGTTTCATGCTCATGCTCACGGTTGGCGCTAGCCAACTAATCTAGTGAAGAATATTTCTGGGAATCATTCAGTATACGATCGCCCAACCTCGCCTATTTCGCCAGATCGGGAGTGATCTCGAGCACCGCCTTGGCGATCTTGCCCGAGTGCATCGTTTCAAAAGCATCGTGCCAATGGTCGATGCTCCAAGCACCACCGACCACAGCCGATACGTCGAGGGCGCGGCTTGCCAGCAGAACCAGCACCCGCTCCCAAATGGCCCACGTATGGGAAAAGCTCCCTTGCAGCGTGACGTTTTTCTGCACCAGTGGATCGATAGAGAATCCAACAGGATCTCGTCCCCAGCCCACTTTGCTGATCCATCCTGCTGGCCGCACGATATCCATGGCGGTTTTGAGTGTTGCGGAGACCCCTGCGGCATCGACCACCCCTTCGCACCCAAGTCCATCTCGTTCGGTCGCCCAGGCTTTGAGTTGCTCGTTGAACAAGGGAGTGCACCCGAGTTTGCGGGCCAGTTCGAGGCGAATGCTGTCCTGCGGCAGACCCACCACTGCGACTTCCGCGCCGCGAAGCCTCGCCATCGCGCCGCACAGTAGGCCGATGGGACCGGGGCCCAAGACCGCTACGCGATCTCCCGGCAAAATGTTCACATTGGTTACCACCGCGCTGAACGCGACACAGCACGGCTCGGTCAGAGCCGCATAACGGAGCGGCAAATTGTCAGGCACGCGATGCAGACACCGCGCGGGAACTTTTACAAAGCGAGTCATCGCGCCGTCGGTCCCGTATCCAAACCCCTTGCGATTCGGATCGAGGTTATAACGTCCAATCCGGGTCATCGGCGAATGGGGATCGATGATGGCTGCCGTTTCGCTGCAGACGCGGTCCCCCTCCTTGAATTGCGTCACGCGAGATCCCGTTCGAACGATACAACCCGCGAATTCGTGACCAAGCGTCACGGGATAGTTCACCGGCCAACTGTGAACACCTGCCCATTGATGCAAATCGCTTCCGCAAACACCCACTGCGGCAACCTGCATCAGACAATCCTCGTCTCCAATCTCGGGAATCGGAACCTCGCGCAGTTCGACCGACATCGGTGCCGAAGAATAATTGACGACCGCAGGTTGAGTGGACGCAGAATGAGCAGCCATAGTACGACAAAGCAAAAGAAAGGAACAAAGATCGGTTTCAATACACAACAAACGAACCCGAAAGTATACCCGAAAACTCTGATGAGCAATAAGCCGCGGCAATTCGGCTTCTCGGACCGATGGAACCGTTCCGAATCTCGAAAAAAAGGGTAGGATCTAACGCGATTCCACGAGTATTAACAAATCGATGCGCCGAAGTGTGCGTTGGGGAAAACTGCGACAATGCTTGAGGTTTGCGTAGAGTGCTTGGACGGGGTGCGCGTCGCCGCGGAGGCAGGAGCCGACCGAATCGAGTTCAGTGAGCGACTGGACGTTGGCGGAGTGACTCCTGCAATCGAATTGCTCCGAGAAGCTGTTCCAATCTGCCGAGCGGCAGAGGTGCCCGTCGTTGCTCTGATCCGTTGTCGACCAGGGAATTTTCTGTTTGATGGTTCGGAGATTGGACAGATGCTCGAGGAGATCGAGCAAGCGATCGAAGTTGGATGCGCGGGGGTAGCGGTAGGAGCCAGTGTGCCCGGACACGATCTTCACTGGGCGTTTTTCGAATCGGTCGCAAATCAGTATGCAAACTTGTCCGGGTTCGAATTGGTCGTCCATCGCGTCTTTGATACGGTCCCCGAACCGATGCACGCCATTCCTCGGCTGATCGATCTTGGGTATCGCAGAATATTGACCAGTGGCGGCGCGGAACATGCGGTTCAATCGCTCGAACAACTCCGACGATGGCAGGAAGCGTTCGGTGGTCGGATGGAGTTTCTCCCCGCCGGAGGTCTCACATCGTCGAATGCCACACAAATCCTCCGTAGCACCGGATGCAAACAGTTGCATGGATCCTTGCGAGGAGTATCCCCAACCAACGGCAAACGGCTCCCTGATCCCGACGAAATTCGCAAGGTTAAGCAGGCGTTAGCAGCCGCAGGGTCCGTCGGGTTGTAACGGTATTGATTGGCGTTATTGCAGGTTCTCTGTATCCTTAAGGACTCAAGGTACCACGCTGATTCGCTATCCACTCAGGGCTCTCGATCGATCAACTATGCCAACACGCAACGACGTTTTTCTCAACGGCGGTTCCCTCCTTCGTATTGTTGGAATGTGTACCGTCTTCTACCTCGCCATACTGGCCGCACCCCTGACGATTGCCGATGAAGGGAATCGTATTTGGAGCACGGACGTAACGAATGCGTTGGAGCAAGCTGGAGACAACCGACCGGAGCTTGAAAAGCTTTTGAAGTCGGTCACGTCCGAAGAGCAGGAGTCTGCCGAGTTCCTGGTGGCCAACATGCCGTTGCGCGATCTGCGATCGCTGAGCGCCGATTTTCTTCTCGCTGAGATACAGCTTGCCCACAAGACGCTTGATGAAGTCCCTTGGGGGAAAAACATTCCGAAGGATATTTTTCTCAACAACATCTTGCCGTATGCGAGTATCAATGAACGGAGAGATACATGGCGCAAGGATTTCCGCGAGCGATTCGCGCCGTTGGTCGATGGAGCAACCACTCCCTCTCAGGCCGCTGCGATGCTCAATCAAAAATTGTTCGCCTTGGTGAACGTCAAGTATTCCACAAAGCGAGCCAAGGCAGATCAAAGCCCCTATGAGTCGATCCAATCGGGATTGGCATCCTGCACCGGATTGTCGGTCCTGTTGATCGATGCATGCCGCGCTCAAGGAATTCCTGCTCGGTTTGTCGGTACGCCGCTCTGGTCGGATAACAGCGGCAACCATTCTTGGATCGAGGTTTGGGACAACGGCTGGCATTTCACCGGAGCAGCGGAACCAAGCGGCGACCAATTGAATCAAGCTTGGTTCATCGGCCGCGCGTCGACCGCCAAACGCGATGATCCCAAACATGCCATTTACGCAGTCAGCTTTCAAAAAACGCCGCTCCGCTTCCCGCTCGTCTGGGATCGATCGATCGACTATATCCCGGCTGTCAATGTAACCGACCGATACACGCAACTGGGTTTCAAGCCACCCGAAGGAACGCAAATGATCTCCTTCCGCGTTATCGACCCGCAATCGCATTCGAGAACTCAAGCGAAAGTCATTGTCAAGGATGCGACCGGCGCGATCGTATTGGAAGGAAGCACCAAGGACGAGAGGTTCGACGCCAACGATCACTTGCTCCAGTACCTCAAAGAGGGAGAGCACTACTCGGTGAATGTCGAACGAAGCGGACGGAATTGGTCGGATACATTTCAAGTAGGGAAAGAGCCACGGTTGATTTCATGGCAAGTCCCTGCGGATGACAACGCCGCAGTTGCAAAGTTAAAGGAGTACCTTGCCCAAGACCCATCATCTCGCAATCCACTGGCACAGCAACCCTTTGCAACGATGCCATTGAGCAAGGACCAGGCCTCCGCGGCCGAGCGATTGCTCGTCGACGATTACCAGAAGCGGCAACGTGAAGCTCGCAAAGAGGAGTTCGAGGCGAGGCAACTGGCGATCGGCGAACTGAAGATGCCGTTTGCCTACAAAGTATTCGGGGATAAACCGGCGGGGGGGCGCAGTCTTTACATCTCGATGCATGGCGGTGGCGGAGCGCCAAAACGTGTGAACGATTCCCAGTGGGAAAACCAGAAACGCCTCTATCAACTCGAGGAGGGAGTGTATGTCGCTCCGCGTGCTCCGACCGATACTTGGGACCTGTGGCATCAAACTCATATCGACGCATTTTTTGATCGCTTGATTGAGGATTTTGTTTTGTTCGAGGAGGTAAATCCCGACCGCGTATTCTTGATGGGTTACTCTGCGGGTGGCGATGGTGTTTATCAAGTTGCACCGCGCATGGCAGATCGATTCGCAGCCGCATCGATGATGGCCGGACATCCCAACGAAACCTCACCCTTGGGACTACGCAACTTGCCGTTCACTATTCATATGGGCGCCAACGACGGAGCCTACAACCGGAACAAGACCGCAGAGGATTGGAAGACGAAACTTGCCGAACTGCAACAAGCGGATCCGCAAGGCTACACGCATTTCGTGAAGCTCCATGAAGGGAAGGGGCATTGGATGGATCGACAAGACGCCGAAGCGATCGCATGGATGCATCAGCACACTCGCAATCGTTTTCCCAAAAAGATCGTATGGAAACAGGATGATGTCGTCGAGCCTCGCTTCTACTGGCTGAGTATCCAGCCCAAAGAAGTGCGAGACCGAGCACTGGTAATCGCTAAGGTAGATGGTCAAACCATCGAGATCGAGCAATCGGACCAACCCTCGCTAGACATATTGCTCCGAGACGATCTCGTCGACATGAACCAACCGGTCACAATCCGGTTCGGAGAACAGGAATTGGTAAGCACTGCAGTACCCAGGACCATTCTCGCGATGGAGGAATCGTTGAGTCAGCGAGGAGACGCCCAGGGAGTTTACTGGGGCAAGCTGTCGGTCTCGATTCCGGAATCGAAGAAGTAGATTCCTGCATCGAATCGGTGTTGCGAAGGCTAAGAGACCAACATCGAAGGGACTTATTGCTCTGCGAATAAAGCATTGATATCTAGCGGGGGATGGCATGGCTCAAGTGGCGACAATTGCTCTCCCAATCCTGCGACGAACACATGACGATACTTGCCGTTGGCCGGTTCACGAAAGACCTGAATACAACGTCCCACGGCATCCACACTCCAAAATTCGATAACACTTGCTTCAGCGTAAAGAGTAGCTTTCTCGGTCAAATCCGTCCGCAAGCTGCTGTCCGAGACCTCGATCGCTAATTTGACATCTGAAGAAGTGGGATGACGATCTCGATATCTCGCAGCTCGCAACCACATTAAGTCCGGTTCTGGACAACTCTGTTGGCCCGCTAGTTCCAAACTGGTTTGCACGGTGACGAGGATCGTTTTGGGGTCGGTTGACCGCACCGACCAAGAATTCAAATACATGATCAAGTCGTTGTGCCGAGGTCCGGCTGGATTCATCTCGCGTATCTCTCCTCGATACAACTCAATTCTACGATTCAGATGATCGAACGCACCGAGCATCACCATTCGGTTGTACTCATCGATATTCAGGTGCAGTGTGGTACTCATCTCTATTGACACAGGTCGAGTCATGAAACCGAGATTTATTAGGATAATAGACGCTTCGAAGGTCTGAAACCATGGCATGATTGCGAGCCTACCCGAAAACACCAGTCACCGCGACGACTGTTTTCCTACAGGCTCTAGAAATTGTTGATTTCATTCGGTCGATCTAGTATCCTTCAGTTTTCCGACGGCTCTTAACAAAGTGAGGTAAGGCAGCGACCATCGCACTGGCGAATAATCCTTGGATTTCTGCAGGGACCGCGAGGTACCACTGCAAAGCTGACGGTTCACCAAACGTATCGCTGGCCTGGCCCGAACCTGGCGACAGCCAACCCTCCACGGCGACATGGCATCCCCAAACCAAGGTCCCAGCAAGCATTGAGGCTACTCCGGTCCAAGGTGCGACCGTTCGGGCGAATAAGCAGACGCACATCGGCACAAACAAAGCCACCATCACAATCACCAGGGAGATCTCCAGCAGTCCCATCACCGATTCGCCGGAGAATGCGGCGATGAGTGAACCGATCATGACCGCGATCACACAGGCTCGTTCGCGAATCGGATTGCCTGCTTCGCGATTCTGCCATCGGCCGAGAACGTTGTTTGAGAGGATCGTGGTCTGCGAGATCGTGGCGCTGGCGGCTACGGCGAGATTCACAGAGATGAGTCCCAACAGCAGGAGGATCTCAAACGGTTCACTCAGAAAGTGCGATGCTGCGATCGGGAGAACCTGGTCCCCTCGTACGTCATCCTCCGTGATATGGTCCGCCAAACGGATCTTTGCGGCAAAGCCAACAAAGATCGGAATCAATCCAACCGCCAAATACAGAACACTCGAGATGATACAACACCACCGCGCGACTTGCGGGCTTCGAGCGCACAATACCCGTTGCTGCAGATCCTGGCCCGGAACATTTCCCAGGAGACCTGTCAAAAAGAGACCCACCACCCCCAAGATCGTCGATAATCGCATATCGGGAATGAACGACAGTTGCTCGCGCGGCGTCTGCGTCCACACCTCACGGACTCCCGAAATCACATCTCCTCCACCCACAGTCGATGCCGTTCCAATGAATAGGATCACCACGCTGGCGATCGACAATGCTACGAGAAACGAATTGGTCCACGTGACGGCCCACATGCCGCCACTCCATAGAATAAGCAACACGACCAAGCTGGAAACAATGGCACCGATCCATGCTGGCATCCCGAGATAGGTTTCCAGCAAAGCGCCGATCGATAGATACTGCGCCCCGATCCAGCAGAAGAAGGTCGGGATCTGAATCAAGCAACTGATCCACTCCGCCGCAGGTCCCATCCGTTCTCGGAACAGATCCGCTACGGTCGCGACCTGACGAGTCCATAATGGGCCTGCAAAGAAAATGCCGGTGAACGCCAGAGTTGCCGCGCATGCGAAGGGCTCCAGCACCGTACCGTTCATTCCTGATTCGTAGGTATTTCGGGTTGCACCGAGGATGGCGCTCGAGCCGAACCAGGTTCCCAACAGGGAGAGAACCGAGAGTCCCAGAGGGACGCTGCGACCTGCCAAGAGATAATCGTTAGAACTGTCGACGTTCTTGGCCGACCAACGCCCGATCGACAACAAAACGATGACATACAGCAAAAGAAGGGCGATGAACACGGCGGAACCGATCATCGATAACGCCATGGCAGGTTCCGTTTGTTAGCCTTCGACTTTGGTGAATATCATTCGCCCGGCCTGGGTCTGCAGCGTACTGGTAACCGCGACCTGAACGGTCTGACTGATTTTGTCGCGGCCTCCTTCGATGACAACCATCGTTCCGTCATCGAGATAACCGATCCCTTGATCTTGTCCTTCGCCGGGCTTGACGATCCGAATCTGGAAGCTCTCGCCTGGAAGATATTGAGGCCGCAGCGAGGCTGCAACCTGATTTAAGTCGATGACGACCACGTTGTGAAGCTTTGCGACCTTGTTCAAGTTGAAATCACCCGTGACCAATTTGCCATCGAGATGCTTGGCCAACAAGACCAATTTCATATCCACCGGTTGCCCCTCGAATTCCGGAAGCTCGTTATCGAACATCAGGAAGTCGACTTTGTCGTTGCTTCGCAATCGATTGAGAATATCCAGACCTCGCCGTCCGCGGACTCGCTTGAGTTTGTCTGAACTGTCGGCAATCGACTGCAGTTCCATCAAAACGAAGCGAGGCATGACCAAGCGGCTATCGAGAATATTGGTCTCCACCAACTCGGCGAGTCGACCATCGATCACACTGCTGGTATCGAGAACCAGAGGCTTGATACCTTTGAAATCCCGAGCGAATTCGACGTAGGGGATCACGAAACGAAAATCGTCTTTAGTCTGCAATAACAAACTGACGCAGGCATAGCACATAACGATCAGAATTCCGAGTCCAACGTAGGATGCGAAGGGGGTTCCTGCGAGAAATGGCTCGAGTGCCAAATTGAGCAGATTGGTGAAAATCACACCGATAAGCAATCCAAAGTAAATCGCCGAGATGACTTCGATCCGCTTCCTGGGAAAAATCATGTCGACGGCGATGACTGCGAAAGCGATCAGAAGGACGCCGCTGAAGATCAGGTAGGGAGCTACTGAAGAGAGCGTTTGCGTTCCCTCGGTCAGTCGAGACAATGACGATTGCGCAAGCGACGCCCCGACACTGGCAGCTGCGAGAATAAAGATAATTCTCAAAGCGACGATAGCGATAGAATCAGCGAGAGAGGATCGCGTTTCTCGCGGTTTGAGGGGATCGATGCGTGCGTATTCCACGATAAAGGTGACGATTGAGTGTGGGAGGGGGGCGAGCAATCGCTAATGCATCATACTCGATGACAACGCTTCCGCGTAGGTCGGAAGATCGTATCTAAGTATCCGCAACGCAGGAATTAACCAATCTTCCTATCGATTCGATTTCAATTTCGACGGTATCACCTGCTCTTAGAAATCGCGGGGGAGTCCGGGCTGCGCCTACCCCGGAAGGTGTGCCTGTGTAGATCACATCGCCCGGCTCGAGCGTCATCACTTGCGACAAATATTCAACCAAATAAGCTGGCTGGAATATCAGTTCACGCGTGTTGGAGTCCTGCATGGACTGGCCGTTGATCCAGCATTGGATACGGAGTCGACTGGGATCTGGGATGGAACTGGCAACGGTGATCGCGGGGCCTAGCGGAGCGAAGGTGTCAAACGATTTACCCAAAAACCACTGGTTGCCGGGCTTTCCTTTCTGCCAGTCGCGAGCCGATACATCATGCCCCACGGTGTAGCCAAAGATCGCCTGCGCAGCTTGAACCGGTGTCGCATGCTTAATGCGCTGCCCGATCACCACCACCAATTCGGCTTCGTAGTCGACTTGGTTGCTGACAGTCGGCAGGCGAATCGCGTCCAAAGGGCCGATCATCGCAGTGGGCATCTTGCAGAACACCACCGGTTCCGTGGGAATCGAAGCCTTGGTCTCGATTGCGTGATCGCGATAGTTGAGACCGATGCAGAGAATCTTTCCCGGACGATCGATCGGACAGAGCAATTGCAAGGGCTCCTGAACCGAACCAAGCTTCTTGCCAAGGCTCGCCACTCGCGATTCATACATAGGCCACTTCGCGATCAGTTCCACCATCGATCCGGGCAACGAAGGATCGGCGGCCAAGATATCCTGCACTCCGTGCTCGGTTTGCAATCCCCAACCAACGGTCTGATCGGATCTGCTGAAGCGAACCAATTTCATGGAAACGGTGCCTACTTCGGAGCGAGCATGGCAATGATCTTCTTGCCTTGCTGAAGCGGTGGTTGCTCGATCTTTGAATACTCAGCCAGATCGTTGAGCACATGCTCCATGACTCGTTTGCCTTCATCGACGTGAGCCATCTCACGCCCGCGAAACATGACGGTGACTTGAACCTTGTCCTTGTGCTTGAGGAAGCCGATCGCCTGCCTCACTTTGGTTTCTACGTCATGGTCTCCGGTCTTGGGTCGGAGCCGAATCTCTTTGGTTTTGGTTTGATGAGTCTTGTGACCCGACTTTTTATTCTTCTCGTACTTGTACTTACCGAAGTCCATGATTCGGCAGACGGGGGGGCGTTCGTTGGGTGCGACCTCCACCAAATCCAAGCCTGCTTCCCGCGCTCGGCCGAGCGCGTCTTCGACAGTAATGACTCCTAGCTGAGTTCCGTCAGGGCCAATCACGCGTAGAGGTGAGATGCGGATTTGATTATTGACCCGAGTCTGAATGCGTTCGATCGCTTTACTCCTTGTTTAGTAGTAACAAATTCTCCCTTCCCCTGTGTTGAAAAACGGTTCGAGGGCCGGACTACTCGCAAGTATCGGCAAAGACAGCCCTTCCGGTCAACCTGGGCTAGCCTATTTTTCGCAACTTGCCCGTTCCTTTTGGCCCTTGCAAGCCATCGGGGGAGCGGTACATTACAAACCGATGTAGCCCTTGTAGCTCAGTCGGTAGAGCAGCTGACTCTTAATCAGCGGGTCCAAGGTTCGAGTCCTTGCGGGGGCACTAGGTACGAAATCCCAACGAATCCTCGGGGTTTCTGCGGTTTGTTGCTCGTCAGTCAGCATCCGCTCGGCCTTCCTCTTGCTCTGGTTCCTCGTCGATTAGCATTCGAACCGAAGGGGATTCCAAGTCGTCGTACTGGCCGCTTCGTATGCAATACCAGCACGCCACCAGTCCAGATCCCCCCAGGAGAATTGCTAACGGTAGGGCGACGTATAGAACACTCATCATGCACCCTGCTGACTTGGATGGGTGCTGGTCTTGAATGTGCGGACCAACAACGCCATCGTCAGGACGGTAATCCCACTCAGCGGCATGAACAAGGCCGCGATCAGCGGATGAATCCAGCCACTGATTGCCAGGGAAATGGTGATGGTGTTGTAGAGGAGCGAAGCTGCAAAACAAGCGCGAATGCCCCGGACGGCACTTTTGGAGGCGTCGACCAGTCGCACGATCGATTCGAGTTGATTGCCTGGAATAAAGATGGGAGCATGCCGCAAGGACACCTCTCCCGCACCTCGAATTGCGATACCGACATCAGCCGTCGACAAGGCCGCAGCATCGTTGATACCATCCCCTACCATCACAGTCGTTGCATACCTCTGACGACTATCTAAGATCGTCTCCATCTTCTGTTCCGGGCTTTGCTCGGATTTCACGGCAACCCATTTTAGTCCAGCCCCCTGCAGTCGCCTTGCTAACGCTTCCACCACAGAGGCCTGATCTCCTGAGAGTAGACCGATCTTCCATCCACGCTGCGATAACAGCTTGAGCGAATCGATCGCGCCAGGTCGTTCGCGATCTCCCAACTCCAGCGTTCCGTGGCGAACGCCGTTGCAAACAACATCGATCGATTGGCAAACGGTCGCGTAAGACTCGGTATCCTGCAATCGATCCTGTTCCCGACTTCGGGAACCGTCCAGTTCGTAGTGAAGTCCATCGACCGTGCCTTGGATTCCCTTGCCATACGACTGCACCACTTTCTCGACTCGATAGCGCGAGGGATGCCATGTAGGATCTTGCTGAGAGGCAAACGCGACGATCGCTCGAGCCGCCGGGTGATCGGACCGACTTTCCAGAGCAGCCACCCGATTGAGATCGTCGGCGGTACCGTCCCAAGAGACGACACTCAGATCGCCGAGCGTGAGAGTCCCCGTCTTATCAAACCAGAAGATCCCGGGTTGCGCCAAACGCTCGAGAGCGTTTCCGTCTCGTATCCAGATTTGCTCGCGAGCGGCTCGGCCCAACGCGACAGTGATCACCAGCGGTGCTGCTAACGCTAACGCGCATGGACACGCGATTGTCAAAAGCGCAATCGTATGCCCAGCAGCGACCGCTGGGGATGCAATCCAACCCCATGCGGCAAACGTTCCGATCGCCAGCGCCAGAACGATCATCACGAAGATTCCTCCGACGCGATCGGCGAGTTGAGTCATGGGAGTCCGTTGCGCGGTCGCTTGACGAACCATCTCTCGCAATCGGCCAATCCGGCTTTGGTCTCCTGCCGCGGTGACGCGAATCAGGAGAGGACTTTGCAGATTTTGGGAACCACCCACCCAATCCATTCCTGCCGAAACCGGGACCGGTCGAATCTCACCCGTGATCCATGCCGTCTGGAGCGAGCTGTCTCCCTCGATGACGATACCATCGACTGGCAAGCATTGACCTGGGAGAACTTCAACGACATCGTCGACTCGCAATCGATGAGCAGGAATCGTCAATTTGGAGCCGTCGGGTTCCAATCGAACGGCCATCTCATGATTGGAGCGGAGCAGGCGTGTGATGGACAAGCCTGCTCGATACTGAGCTCGAAACTGGATGTAGCGTCCAACGCTAAGCAAGAACACGAGCGATGCAAGGGAATCGAAGTAGATGTGCCCTTTGCCGAAGGGGGCACCCACCAAACTTCCAACAGTTCCCACGGCAAGTCCGAGCGCTACAGGTATATCGACGTGGGGCACACCTGCTCGAAGCGATGTCCATGCCGAGGAAAAAAAGATCCGTCCAGGACCGATCGCCGAGAGCAACCCGAGCAAGGCTCCCATCCATCGAAGGAACGTTGCATGAGAAGGATCCATCCCCGAGGCTTCTCCTGCGTAGAGAGAAATACCGATCCACATCGCGTTGGCCGCGAGGAAAAAGGATGTTGCCATCCCAATCCAGTGATCGCGTTGCAACATTCGATCCGCAGACTCGCAATCATCAGGGGAATCGATCGGCGACAGGACATATCCTAATCTTCCTAATCGTTCGGCAACCTCTGCAGGACTGGTCACTTGCGGATCGTAGACCATGTCGAGCGTCCCGTCGCTCAATCGGACTCGTGCGGATTTTAAGCCCGGCACAGTCCCCTGCATCTTTTCAATCAACCAACTGCAGGCTGCACAGTGCAAGCCATCGACCGACAACTGGACGCGGCACAAGCCATCTGAAAATGTCTCGACCGGCACGCCTGCAGCCTCCAGATCGTTCAGCACATGCTGCTTGCGCACACTCTTTACCGGTGATATTTCCGAGTGGGATTGATCCCGCAGAGCATAGAAGTCTTGAAGTCCGCACTCGTGGATCAAAGCGTAAGCACCCATGCATCCATGGCAACAAAAGATTCGGGATGAAGTATCCATGAAGGCTGCGGGATCATCCGTGCGTGTCGGAAGTCCACAGTGCGCGCAAGGTTGTGTCGACGGACGGCCGGAAGAGAGTGTCCAAGGCAAGCGATCGGGTTCACTCGTCGTCGCCACGATCGCTCTCCTCGGATTTGGAGCTTGCTTCGTCCGCTTGGCAACATGGAAGTGGCTGGTCGATTGCTTCCTTCAGTCGCTCGCTCGGTGCGATTTGCGCCGCATTCGAATCAGGTGCCTTGAGATTCGCGAGCGAAATCTCGGCCCGGTTGGTGGCTGTCAACACGCCGAAAGCGATCAGAATACATGCTGCTGCCGGTTGAACAAGAGGCTGCACCGAAGCGACCAAGCTTTTGAGCCTGGCGTTCCAGCCAATCGGCTTTACATGCGGGTTCTCCTCTGTTGCAGCCTCATCTGAAAGCACTCGTCCCGTGATCCACCAAGCTCCCAACGGAACCATTGAGAGAAGGGGGAGCGTGCCGACCCAAAAGGCAGTCATCAACAGCATTCCCCAGGCCACACCTCCGGCACCTGCGGCAGCGATTGCAAATACATAAAGCCATCCGCAGGGAAGCCATGTACTGAGCAACCCCCAGGAAAATGCGGCACCCAAAGCGCTGCGAACGCGCCATCGCTTGCGAACCTGAATTATCCCTTGATTCCAACGAGCAACCCAGCCCGTATGCTGGACCAACCCGGGGCGACCACGCCACCATTTCACGAGGATGGCCAAGCCCATCACCACCATCAGACCTCCCACCCAACGAGCGGCGATCGGAGCCCATCCCGAGCCAACCGCTAGACCGTCAGCGACATTTCCTAGCCCGCCCATGAGGGCCCCCAACATCAGATAGGTTGCAAGTCGGCCTATGTGATAACTCGCCAAGGTCGTCAATCGAAGCGTCCAGTTGGCTTGGCTCGATCGGGTTCCGGTCGATGGAGTACTGGTTGCAAGAACGGCAAATGGACCGCACATCCCCACGCAATGGCCAGACCCGAGCAACGATGCGACGATGACAGCCGTGCCCCATTCCCATAACATCAGTGGTACCACTCCACATCATGGTCCCAAAAAAATACTTCGTCCTCACCCCGCATCAGTCTTAGTGTAACTTGCCAGCGGCCGTCCTTTGAGACATCGATATCGGCTTTGTAACGTCCTGGCTCGGTTTTCGACTCGACTACCGGCACGGTGACAGATTCACCGGCGCGAGTGAAGTGGTAAGCTCGGAGAGTTCCCGACATCCCGGAGACCGGGTTTCCAACTCGATCGATAATCGAAACGAGGACTTCTTTGCGTGCGGGGTTGCGATTCAGGCTTGCGGTCCAACCGAGAGAATCAGATTTCGCTTGCAATTTCTTCTGCGTCTCCCAGTCGACAGCATTTTCCCCATAGGAGGGGACCGGCTTAAACGATGGGTCCCCAACGGCGATAACGATCGCAACGAGGGCCACCAAGAGGTTGATGGCCATCAGGGCAAGGATAAAGATAGACCAGAAGCGTACGGAGCGACGTTCCTGAGATTTCGAGTCCGACGTCGAAGTACTCATGGGAGAATCTTACAGAGAAATTGCGTTTTTCGGGGAGCGAAAGCTCGAGAGCGACAAATTGCCATCGAGTCGGAAATCGAAAACGTCCCTGCCACGAGGACTCCCAGTCTAAATCGGAAAACGGTATGATACTAATTCTGGTTCGAGAGTTATCTTCGGAATCGATGCCCGAACATTTAGTTCCTAACTGCCCGACAACCCAGCCACATGCCGTACTTTGAAACCATCACCGGCCCTTCCATGGGCCAACGCATTACACTGACCCGCGAACAGTACGTTCTTGGACGCCACCCGGAATGCGATATCGTGCTCGAGAGCGGTGCCGTTTCTCGCCAGCACGCCAAAGCGATTAAGGTCCCCGCAGGTTACGCGATCGAGGACATGAATAGTCGCAATGGAACCATTGTTAACGGAACCCCTATAGAAGGACGCGCACCGCTTAACAACGGCGACATGGTTCGCATCTGCGATATCGAATTGGCCTACTACGACGATATTCAGCCATCCGATATCAAGGTTCCCGGTAAAGACGAGCGCAGTTCTGGCATGGGCATCATTTTTGTCGATGATGAAGAAGAGGAAGATGGCTCGTACGTTCAGACAGTAAAGCTCGATGCCAGGTCGGGAAGCCAGTTCGGGATTCAGTTGACCGCATCGGCGGAAATGAAGCTGGCGGCAATCCTTGAGATTATGCAAAGTCTAGGCAAGACGGTTGAGCTGGACCGAGTTCTCCCGAAGGTTTTGGATTCGCTGTTCTCGATCTTCATTCAAGCTGACCGGGGATTCATCATACTCAAGGACGAAACGGGAGCGCTTGCCCCGCGATGGACCAAGACAAGGCGTCCTGATCAAGAAGAGTTGATTCGCGTATCCCGTACGGTGCTGCGTGAAGTGATGCAAACCAAGGAGGCGATCATCTCATTGGATGCGAGTTCCGATCAACGGTTCGATGGAAGTCAGAGCATGGCTGACTTTCGGATCCGATCGATGATCATCGCGCCGCTTCTGAACAGCGAGGGGGAACCGATCGGGGCCATTCAAATCGACAGTCTTCAACAGAAAGGTGGGTTTGAACAAAAGGACTTGGAGATTCTGATCGCCGTTGCCAATCAGGCTGGAATTGCGATCGAGAATGCGCAATTGCACGAAAGGGTTGTTGAACAGAAATTGGTTGAGCAGGATCTTGAACTGGCCAAGCAGGTACAGTTGGCGTTTCTCCCCAAAGAACTTCCCAAAGTCCCGGGCTATTCATTCTTCAAGTACTACAACCCGGCACAGCAGATCGGCGGTGATTATTTTGACTTTTTGGAACTCGATGGCAACCGCCTTGCAGTCATCCTAGCTGACGTCGTCGGTCATGGAGTCGCCGCAGCGATGTTTATGGCGAAACTGTCAGCGGAAACTCGTTTCGCCTTCGGCTCTATATCCGATCCTCGCAAAGCCATGGCTCATTTGAACGATCGCATCACCGCGCTCGAGGCGGAACGATTCATCACGATGACCGCGATGATCCTGGACAAAGCCACCCATCGCGCGACGATTGTCATCGCAGGGCACATGCCGCCGATCAAGTTCGACAAGGATGGAGGCATCACCGAGCCCGGGTCCGAGATCGGTGGACCACCGCTGGGGATTATGTCCTACATCGAATTTGATTCCTGCAAATCGGAACTCGTGTTAGGCGAAAGCTTGAC
>CAYXFO010000010.1:0-28980 GCA_964464255.1 uncultured Pirellula sp. | reverse complement strand
GTATCTCTATCCAGAAGGAAGTCGCGCTCCGGTCCCCGATCCCGAAATTCAAAAGCTGATCGAAGAAACAGCAGCGAATGCCGGAATCCCGCGACGAAGCATTTCGTCCGAGGAGATTGTGGAGCGAATCGTTTATGCGTTGATCAACGAGGGGGCTCATATTCTCGAGGAAGGGATCGCATTGCGAGCGGTCGATATCGATATCATCTATATCTATGGCTACGGATTCCCTGCCCAACGCGGTGGACCGATGTGGTATGCCGATACCGTCGGAATCAAGAACGTACACGATCGTATTTGCGAGTTTGAGAAGCAACATGGGAAGGCCTGGACGCCAGCTCCACTCCTCAAGAAGCTCGTTGAAGCTGGGAAAAATTTCTCTGAACTCGATAAGGGGAAGATGTAACACGCATGACCGACAACCGAGCGTCCACGCGTCCGCCCCAAGTCGATATTCAAGATGTTCGACAGCTGCCACGAACTCATCAAGCTCAGATACCCGAAGACTACTTGGACTTGATGGGACACATGAACGTGATGTGGTATACGCACCTGTTTGCCCATGCCGTGGGCGGGCTCTCCAAGTCCCTGGGTATGAATCGCGATTACTTCGTGAACAACCAGGTGGGTACCTTCGTCTTGAAACAGTATGTCAACTACCTCATCGAAGTCCGATTTGGTGAGCAGGTCTCGATCTATAGCCGACTTTTGGGCCGGTCACCCAAACGAGTCCATTTGATTCACTTCATGGTGAAAGACGGAGCCGATGTCGTTGCCGCGACTTCGGAACTTCTGTTGACCCACATCGATATGCGAAGCCGACGCAGTTCCCCCTTTTTAATCGAGATCTCCGAGGGCATCGATCGATTGTTGGCGGAGCACTCAGCCCTCGCTTGGCCCGCTCCATTGGCCGGGCCGATTCAACCTTAGAACGAACCGGACGACTCGGCGGCGTCAATGAGCCTTTCCATACTCCTGCCTCAGTTCCCGCTTGAGTATTTTGCCGACGGGACTTTTGGGTAGCTCGGAGCGAAAGAAAACGTGTGCCGGAACTTTGAATTTGTTCACATAACCGGCAACATGCTCTTGGATCTCCTGCTCGGTTGCTGAACGCCCAGGACGTAATACGACTACGGCACCGACCTGTTCGCCAAAGGTTGCATCCGGAATACCAATGACGGCTGCTTCCGCCACTGCAGGATGCTGATAGATCGCTTCTTCGATCTCCCGCGGTGATATGTTCTCGCCCCCTTTGATGATCAAGTCTTTCTTGCGTCCTGTGATATAGAGATAGCCGTCGGCGTCGACACGACCCAGGTCACCCGTGTGCAACCATCCGCTCCGCATAGCCGCTTGCGTGGTTTCCGGGTCCCGCCAATATCCTTGCATGACGTGCGGTCCGCGAACACAGACCTCCCCTTCCGTGCCGGTTGGAACCTCTTGGTCCGAGTCGTCAAGAATGATTAATTCCATTTCTCGCAAAGGCAGCCCCACCGATCCGACGCGATGAGATTGGGTGTCATGATAACTGCTGATCGCACAAGTTGCTTCGGAACAACCATAGCCGTCTTTGATGCGGCAATGAAATGTCCTTTCGAATTCAAGGCGAACTTCATCCGGTGTGGCGGCGCCACCCGTACTTACCAGTTCCAAACTTGAACAATCGTATTGTTGTCGGTCAGGAAAATTGAGCATGTACGTAAGCATCGTCGGGACGACCGAAAACCGAGCGATCTTGAATTCCTGAATCGCCTCAAAGACTTTTCGAGTATCCCAATAGGGCAAAATAATCATCTGTTGACCGACGATCGCCGCGACGTTCATGCACAGCACGCCAAAGACATGGCTCAGCGGTAGTACCTGCATCGTCATCGAGTGAGGTGGGATTTCCCCCAAAGAAGCTCCCGCTTGAACATTGACAATCAGATTCCTGTGACTTTGCATCACTCCCTTGGGG
Source organism: uncultured Pirellula sp. (assembly GCA_964464255.1). Lineage (GTDB taxonomy): Bacteria > Planctomycetota > Planctomycetia > Pirellulales > Pirellulaceae > JBKCUI01. The sequence goes on along the minus strand of CAYXFO010000010.1, from coordinate 27,023 downwards.
AAACCGGTCGTGCCCGAAGTGTAAATGAGCATCGCCATGTCATCGTCTTGGCAATCATGCATTGTCTTGAGAGGTTCGGCTGCGTCGACCAGCGGTCCCAGCGACAGCGTCGACGCCAGCTCACATGGCCCATGCACAAGGACCGACTGAAAATCGGGCAGATTCTCCGAAGCCTCGACTACCCGCGGAGCAAGCGAAGGAGAAGTGATCGCAAACTTGGCCCCGGAATGCTCGAGCACGTAGCGGACTTCGCGAGCAACCCACTGAGGCGTTACAGGAATAATGGCTGCACCCAATCGCCAGATCGCATGAAATGCATCGATCACGGCAGGGTCGTTCGGCATCATGACGAGCACACGATCACCCGGTTGTACCCCTTGATCCCGCAACACGGTGGCCAGTTTCTCAGCCAACTGCAGTCGCTCCAAATTGCTGTGCCATCGCCCTTCGTGATAAACACAAGGATACTCGCCAAAGCGCTCGACGCTATCGCATACAAGTTGTGCAATATTCATGGCTCGAAAAACAAAATAAGAGACGATACGGGAAAACGCCACTGGCTCTCAAAGCCCGATGATAACCGGATCGGAGAGAGAAAAGCAAGCTTACCGTCCGTTCGGTAACCTACAATGCTTTAAATAGAGCCATTGCCAAGATTCTGGGTCTTGTTCCATGAACAAGAATCGCTTTCGCGGGAGACCTAGTAACCGCAAAAACCAGGCGGGCGAAAAATGGAGGGCGAAGGATTCGAAGCGATTGAGGGAGACGGTATAAATCACCCCGCGATCTACGCTGATCTTCTTGCAAGCTTAGACAAAACGAACGACCACTCCGTAGTGAATCGAACCGGCGGGGCCTGCAAGACGGCCGAGTGATTTGGCACCGTGAAAGATCCACGCTTGACTCAAGAGCCTCCTCGCAAACGAGGCGGGTGCTATTCGTTTGATAACGCTACGAGACTTGAACCAGTAGCGGTCGTGAAAAAATATCCGATCGAGGACCGTACCACCTAAACCGAGAAAATTCTCGTCAAACTGTTTGCGATCCGATGCTTTGATTCGCCCACACGCGAGAACGATCCCATCTTTGGTCAAAAACTCTTTGTGAATTGAAAGCACATGGAGCCACCAGTCCCGATTGCCACTGACGTCCATGTCGCTCATCAGAATCAGATCGAAACTGTTGTTCTCGTAGCCTGGTTCTGTCGCATCGCGAACATCGACATTTACATTGCGACAACCAGCTTGCTCGCAGCATTCCCGCGTACGTCGCACCGCTGATGGAGCGAAATCGTATGCCACCACTTGCTGGGAAAATTCTGCGAGCAAAACGGTCAACTGGCCCAGACCGCAAGCGACATCAAGCGAGCGGCGCGGGTAAGGGAACCATCTGCGAGCCGTATCCGCGATCGTCCTAAATCGAACGCGATCCGCGAACGAAGAGTAGTCCCACGGATCGATCGCGGAGACTGCATGGTTCGCCATCCTGGTTTTCCTTTGCAAGCATTAACGCCATCCTGTCGAATCTCTTTGTAATGAAAAGTTCGGTAGAAAAGCCGACCTAACGCGATTTGGCTGGTCACCGATCCCTCGGCATCGCCGGGAAAGGCCCGATTCAAATTCATGCCATCGATCGGTGATAGGCGGGTGGCCGCTTGTGCAGCCGGAAAGTTCAATGCTGGAATCAGGATCAAGCGGCCGTGAACCGAATCCTCGGATAAAGCCCTCGCGAGTTTCATAATCGCGACCTGCCCTTGGTATTCATCACCGTGGTTTCCGCCGAGCACCAAGACCGTTGGCCCTTGGCCTCGCGCGATCACCGTGATCGGGATCATGATATTGGCCCAGCCGGCAAGATTATGCGAATAGGGGACCCGTAAAAAACCTTGTTGCTTGCCGGTGCGATCCAGGTCGATGTCGGTACGAATCATGGCTCTCTTTATCCGGTCACTACAACGACAATGCAACGTTCTTGGCAACAGCCTGCTGCGGCACAGGATCAGCTCGCCAGCAGCTTTGCCCCCAATTTGCTTTCGCATGCTGCGAGCACGCTTGCGATGACTTCATCTGCCTGCTGGCTCTTGAGCGTTTCGCGATCGCTCTGCAGCACCAGGCTTAACAGCATCCGTTTTTTCCCTGCACCGTCTTTTTGAGGATCCCGATAGATCTCTTGAAACCGAATGTCGACACACAGTGGGCCTGCCGATACGGCGATGGTGTCTCGCAGCACTTTCCAAAGGAGCGACTCGTCCACGACGAGATTCAAATCCCGTTGGATCGCTGGATACGGTACGACGCCTGCGACGCGCGGCACCAGGCGTGCATGCTGCAATAAGACATCCAAGTTCATCTCACCGATTGCCGCTTCGCCATCGAGTTTGTTCGATTGAGCCAACGACTTCGACAACCCTCCCACCCATCCTAACATGTGCCCTGACACGGTCCATGCGATTCCGCTACCGGGCTCGAGAAAGTCCCACGAGACCTCCGACTCAACCCATTGGAGATCCGAATGAATCTCTCCCCAGGTGCGTTGAACGATCTCTTCGATTACACCTCGAACCAAGCGAATGTCGCTCTCAGCGATTATTCCCAGATGAACTTGTTCATGAGGCAGAGCGCTTCCGCGGGGCAAGTAGACGCTTGCGATTTCGAACAATCGAACATCGCGATTGGATTGGGATTGATTATGGATCCTCGCTGCGATCAAGCTCGGGAGCAGGGAACGACGAAGGACATTGGCTCCTTCGAGGAGCGGCGTTATCGTAGTCAGCGCATCCTCATTGGACCACGGTGAGATTCGGTCGATAACAGTCTTGCCTATCAAGCTCGGCGTGAGCGATTCATCAAAGCCAGCAGCACATGCAACTTGACGCACCGTCCCGAGCACGATGTCCTTGGGACGACGCATCGAAGCCACCATAGGGACCATGGCATTTTCGGGGATGCGATCATAGCCATAAACGCGAGCGATCTCTTCGATCAAATCGATCTCGCGAGTCAGGTCTTGTCGGAACGTGGGTGGCAATACTTTAGCTTCTCCAGAACCCGAGGAGTTGCCCGAATCGGATACATGTTCCACTCGGCAACCGAGGCGATCCAGGATGGAAAGACTCTTTGCCCAGGGCACATCGATCCCAAGAACACGAGCAACTTGAGATTGCCGAATGGTGCATTCGGGCATGCGGTATTCGGACGGATCGGTATCGATACAACCCGCCAGCAATTCACCCCCTGCAGTTGCCAGAATCAATTCGCAGCAGCGACGCGATGCCCAATCCACTTGATTGGGATCGATCCTGCGCTCAAAGCGATGGGACGATGGGGAGTGCAGCTTTAACTTGCGCGCCGTTCTGCGAATCGAGATCGGAACGAACGATGCTGACTCGATCAGCAGATCCCGGGTGGTGTCTGCGACTTCGCTGTCGACGCCACCCATCACGCCCCCGAGCGCCAGCGGACGCTCGGCATCTGCGATCACCACCATGCGAGGATCGAGAATGTAGGTGCGATGGTCGATCGCTACGAAATTCTCTTTGTCGAGGGCGGGGCGAACAATGATCTTTCCACCACGGATCCGGGACAAGTCAAACGCATGAAGCGGTTGTCCGCACTCCATCATCACGTAATTGGTGGCGTCAACGACATTGTTGATCGGCTTGACTCCAATAGCCCGCAGTCGCTTCGCCATCCATTCCGGACTCGGACCCATCTTTACGCCGCGAATGATGCGGGCCGTGTAACGAGGGCAGGCATCGATAAACTGATTCTCGACGCGAAACATCGACTCAATGCTGGTCGAGCCGCATCGCACTTCAGCGTCAGGAATGATCAACGGCAGTTCGCAGAGCACCGCTGCCTCACGCGCAACACCGATATGCCCGAGACAATCCGCGCGATTGCTGGTCACCTCCAAATCGATGACCGCGTCACCTTCGACCCACTCAGTGCTTTCGTGGTTGAGACCCGACATCGCCCACAAAGTTGCCATAGCCTCTGCCGAGCGATCGATCTTTACGTAGTCTGCGAGCCAATCCCAAGAAACCAACATGTGACAACTCGCCTTTGCTAGGTAGCGAACTGGCGCAGGAATCGAACATCGCTGCGATACAAATCGCGGATATCGGTGATCCCGAATCTCCGCATGCACAAGCGTTCTACTCCGAGCCCGAACGCAAACCCGGACCATCGCTCGGGATCGATATTCACGGCTCGAAACACATTCGGGTCGACCATCCCGGCACCTCCGAACTCGATCCACTGGTCGTTCCACCAATAGTCAACTTCCACGCTCGGTTCGGTGAAGGGAAAAAAGGAGGGCCGGAATCGAACTTTGACATCACCACCGAGATAGCTGGTGGCGAATAACTTAAGGACGCTTTTCAATTGAGCCATCGTGACATGCTCATCAACCCAAAGCCCTTCCATCTGATGGAACATAGGGAAGTGGGTGGCATCGGGAGCGTCGGGACGATAGACACGCCCGAGCGAGATGATCCGCATGGGGAGCGGTTCGGTTTCCATGACCCGAATCTGCACTGTGCTGGTCTGGCTTCGGAGCAATCGCGGTCCGCTGGATGCGACATCGCTGCTCGCCAGCTTGGTCCCCATCGCATCACGACTGGCAGATGCAGATTTCGCAGTGGCCAGATAAAAGTTATCGAGGGGATCGCGAGCGGGATGATCGTCAGGGATATTGAGAGCGACGAAGTTATGCCACTCGTCCTCAATTTCCGGGCCTTCGGCGACCGTGAAACCGAGTCGCCCCATGATCTCCTTGAGGTGCTCGATCGTTTGCGTGATCGGATGAACCACACCGATGCGAGGTCGCTGACCTGGGATTGTTGGGTCGATGCGGTTGCGAATGGCTTTGGAATGTCCTCCGCCACCGATTCGTTGCGAGGCTTCGTCCATCAAAGCCTGCAGAGATTCACGAACTTCGTTGAATCGCTTGCCCGCAGCGGGACGATCCTCGAGGCTGACTTCTGAGAGCCCTTTCTGTATGGTCTTCAGGATACCGCTCTTGGCGCCGGTGAACCGCACGCGCAGAGATTCTAGATCATCAGCAGAGGTTGCCGAAGACAGGAGTGCTCGAGCTTCCTCGAGCATGGTATCGAGACTGCGAACGAATGAGTCGAGAGACATGCGCGGTTAGCCGAAGCCTACGCGGCCTGCTGAGCTTCGAGCGCCTTCTTGACCGCAGCAATCACCACTTCGAAGCCGGCTGGATCGTGGATCGCCATCTCCGAGAGTTGCTTTCGGTCCAGTTCGATGTTCGCGAGGGCCAGGCCTGCGATCAGTTGGCTGTAGCGCAAGCCGTGCAGTCGTGCAGCAGCGTTCACACGGATGATCCACAGTCGACGGAAATCACGGCGTCGGCGACGACGGTCCCGATAGGCGAAGCGGCCTGCTCGGACCAAGTTTTCTTTCGCAGTTCGGTACAGACGGCGACGACCGCCGACATAACCCTCTGCCCGTTGGAACATCCGCCGTTTGGCTTGACGTCGGGCCGATCCTTTTCTAGTTCTCATGACACTTCGATCATTGAAATGGAGCGTCTCAGGTCATCGCGAGGGCTGCTCCATGGCAGCGTATACGACTGGCAAAAAAAGTCCTGTCGCGATCGTTGTTACCCAAACGCTTGGTACGGTAACGCCAGTCAGTAACTGTTTCCATGGAGCGCATCGACGATGGCTCGCGTGTAGTTGGGTTCGAGAACCCGGGTTCCGCGAAGCTTGCGAATCTTCTTGGCCGACTTGGAAATGGCCAAGTGGCTGGTCCCGCACTTTCGGTGCTTGACCTTGCCTGTTGCGGTCACTCGGAATCGTTTCTTGGTCGATTTGTGGGTTTTTTGTTTGGTCATAACGAGGTCGCCGTTGGCTCGCTGCTTGGGAACTGTATCGAGGGCTCAAAAGTGTAGCGGCAAGTCCCAGAGTATCCAAGGGGAAAAACGGTCAGCTTTCAGGCCGCGCTCTGGAACTCAGTCTCCGAGGTGGAGACCGACGGAGCTTTGTGTCCCCGGTCGAATCGCCGACGGACTTGGTGGCGAAAGAGAAGAAAAAAACGGGACAGGAACCGATGCTTCGCCGCCCGAGGTTCAAAGACCTGCCCTAAAGGACCCGCGAGAATCGCTGGGAGCATTACCAATTCCGCGATCACCCCAGCGATCAAAATGGTCAGCATCAGCCACCCGAACCGCTGGGTTGGGGTGAATGTACTGAAGGCGAACACCGACAAACCCAGCCCGCTAATGCAGGCAGCCTGCAGCGTCGGAGTCCCGCACTGACGGTAGGAAGCGATGATCGCCGCTCTGCGGTTTCGCATGGTCAATACATTGCCACGGAACCATGAGAGGAAGTGGATCGTGTCGTCTACCGCCACCCCCAGGGCAATACTCGCGGTCATCATCGATCCGATGTCGATCGCGATCCCAAGCCATCCCATCAATCCGAAAATGAAGACTACCGGGAGTACGTTGGGAATCATCGCCACCAAACCAGCCCGGAAAGAGCGGGACACGAAAATCATCAGGGGGGTGATCATGAGGAATGACCAGAGCGTGCTCTCCATCAAGCTCTGTAGCAGAGCCCTCTGGGCTTTGTAAACGATCGGCACAACACCGGTATAGACCGAGGTAAGCCAATGGTCTGGCATCAGGGAATCCTTGTTCTTCGCATCGGGATGCAAGTCGATGACATTGCTGAGACTCGAGGCTAAGAGTGGAGCGTCAGAGTTCGAAAATGCGCCGACCATGACGACAGCATCGCATACGTCATTCAAGGACTCGATCTGCGTCCGAGGCATGAGTTTAGTATCTGCGGTCGCGCGAGAAACTTTGATGCGAGCATTGGTCAGAAGCGTAGAAATCTCATCAGCTCGGATCTTGCCGTAGGCTTGGGCCTCTTCCGCACCTTCGCCGGAAATCGCGGGGTCCCAAAGAACCACCTTCTTGCCAGCAAACTTCACGTCTCCTGTCCATGAAGCTAGCCGGCGGAGGATTTGAACGCGATCGCCGTGCGCTTCGATGACCGGGTTGACGGCTTCGCTCAAATCGTGAACGAACGTTCCGTAGTCGATACCTTGAAAAGCGGCAACGCGAAGACTGATGCGCCAAAGCTCATTTCCATTCGAAGGATCCGTCCTAAGAAAACCGGATCGCTCAAAATCGGCTCGCTTGGAATTTAAGGTGTTGTTGTAAATGCGACGCTCATTGAATTTCCAGGTGCTAGCTCCCTTCCCAGGCATCGACGGGGCAAATGTCGCGGCTGACATGCTTCGACCAACCCATCCGAGCCCCTTCTCACCGAAACGCTGAGCAATCACCTCCTGAATTCTCTGGGTCGTCTCCATACGCTCCAAGAACGTCAACCGCCCGAGATCCTCCAACCGAGGTTCGGAGTTCGACTCATCGGTTTTGGCTAGACTCTCACGGTCAAACTCCAGAACAATTTCAAGCGGGACCAGCATTCCCAGGTTCTTCTCAAGCCACTGGTAGTCGGTCAAGATCCGAGCTTTTGAGTCAAACAACTCCAGCAAATCGATGTTAGTACGAGTTCGCGTCAGGCCAATCCCCATCCCTATACAGAGGGCCAAACTCGCCAAACTGACCGCAACGTGATGCTTGACGATGAAGCCCGAAAACGCACCCCAGATCCGCTCGTTGAGCGTGAAGGACTCGGGTTCGGTGGACTGAGATGCGACCTTTGTCGACGCGGAAGGTTTCGACGGATCCGCTTCAATCGCCCATCGCTTGGCGAACCGAAGCAGGTGCAAAGTCGACGGGAGAATCAAGAACAAGACCACATTCAGGATCATGACCCCGGTAGCGGAATACAGTCCAAACTTCTGAATCGGTACCAACTCGCTGAACCAAAGAGACAGCAAACCGATTGCAGTGGTGACCGAACACAGGATCGCGGGCTTGATGGCATGAGCAACTGCTCGTTCGGTGGCGCCATGCAACCCATGCTGGGCCGCGTCTTTGTAGTAGTTAATGAAATGGACAGCACCCGAGATCGCCAAAACATACACCAGGGATGGCATGGAAAGGACGATCGCGTCGACCGTTTCCCCAGTAGCCCAAATCACTGCAAGGGCTGCTGCGGCGCTCGTTGCGGAACACAGCACCACAATCCACGTGAGCAAAAGACTCCGGAGCGACCACCAAGCCAAAAACAATCCAAGAAGCCCCGATAGCCCCGCAAGCCGGACCAGGGTTCGCTCGCCTTCTTCATCGATAGCTATGTTGTCCACGGGAGGCCCACCCAGACGAAGATCCGCTTCCGGAATCCCCGCTTTGTCAATCAACCGGCGCAGAATTCCAGGAGGTACGTTCGGACGAAACACCCGATACTGGCCATGGCCGAGGATCGGCTTGAGCTTGCCCGATGTCGCAGGATCCAGCGAAACAATGACGCAGGTTTGACGCCCATCCGGGCCGATTAACGCACCCTTGAGTCGCTCAACCGCCTCCTCCGGTGCCAAAGCATGCTGGCCGGTGGTCAGTTGCTCAAGCAAGAGACGGCCCGACTGAACACCTTTGAAATATCGTCTCGCTTCTACGGCATCGGGATCCGAAGCATCCTCGCCAGGAGTCAACAGGGAACAAAGTTTAGCTATCCGAGGGTCGTCCAACTCAGGCTTGCTGGGGTCTTCTCCCAGCTTGCAACCCTCCCAACTCACCAAAACAAACTGATCCGAGGGAAAGTTCTCGCGGAACCAGTTCAGCTCGTGTGTTTCGGTATAGGTCTTTGGCAACCAGTCTTCGACTTTGTTGACATTGCTCTGGACTGCTCGACCAGCACCGTAGTAGGCGAAAGGTACGAAAGCCAGACCCGTGAGCAGGATCAGCCATGCCCACTTGTCATAGAATGTTTTCTTGGAGGTTGCTTCGCTCTGCACTTCGTTGCCCTTCGCGGCCATTCCCCAGCGGAGTTTCGCCACTCACTGATCAGCAATGAAAATTCCGAACTCGCGTTAGAGTTTACAAAACCATAAACCAGTCCGACAGTTTGAAAACGTCCACTCCGGCAGAAAAACCCGTACGGTCGTCCTGATACGCAAACCGGGCAAAGTCTGCGGGATCCTCGCGACAGGCGACACCCCCATTCGAGGGGTGCCATCCCTTGTCAGCCCGAATTCTGACCTAGAAGTAAACCGTCCCAGATCAAATGCATCGACGCACCGCATCCCTCGCATCGAGAAAATCCAAGGGTTTCAAGGATTTCCAGATCCTGTCCCTACAACCGGACTCCTCGGGAATCCTTTCACGTCCTTGTTGAAATTCAGTCTCAATTAGGATACGATGCTGTCGATGTGAAAAAAAATGGTCTTCTTGGTAGGGTTGCCTTTCCAATGATCCGCCCTGTCGCTGCCAGCCCGTTCCCAGTCGAATTCCTTCCGTGCGAAGAGGAAGGGGTAGTCGTCGATATCATCGGCGAGGAGCCAAGCGTGCATCGCTTGGAGGAAATGGGGGTCTGTTGCGGCTGCAGGATCCGCATGGTGTCGCCGGGAGAGACGTGCTTAGTGTCTGTGGATGGCAAACGGATGTGTTTGAGACTGGGCGACGTAGCCGAAATCTTGGTTGCACCGGTGGCGTAACAGGTTGATCCCATCCATGTCTTCTTCCCCTTGGACCCTGTGCGATCTAAAGCCGGGAGAATGCGGGCGGATAGTATCGGTGCAGGGAACGGACAGCCTTGCCGCTCGGTTGCTAGAAATGGGATTATTGCCAGGAGAGGAAATCGAACACATCGGAACGGCACCGATGGGAGATCCCATCGAATTCTCTGTCTACGGATACCGCATCAGCCTTCGCCGAGACGAAGCGGCTAGGGTTCAGATCGAGAAGCAGCCATGAGCCAACCGGCAGCGACGGTCGCCTTGATCGGCAACCCCAACACGGGCAAGAGCAGTTTGTTCAACGCGTTGTGCGGCGGGAACGCTAGGGTAGGCAACTATCCCGGAGTCACCGTCGAGCACAAGACAGGCCGACTCTCCTTGCCGCTCGATGCACGCCCGCCCTCCTCCTCAACGGCACCTATCGAAATCGTCGATCTCCCCGGAACCTATTCTCTCGCCGCACGTTCTGCGGACGAAGCGGTGTCGGTCGATGTGCTCTCGGGCGCGATGTCTGGCGTGCGACGTCCCGACGCGGTGATCGTGATCGCCGATGCGACGAACCTGGAACGGAATCTATACCTGTTCAGCCAGGTTGTGGAACTCGGGTTGCCGACACTCTTGGTCCTCAACATGTGGGACCGCGTTTCATCGTCGGGGATCAAGGTAGATCCCGACGGGCTTTCTCGCCAACTCGGTGTCCCTGTGGTCTGCACCTCGGCATCCAAGCGTCAGGGGATCACGGAGGTGCGCAACTCGTTGGCGGCACTGTTGCAGAGCGATCAGGCCGTAAGAGCCTCGGCGATCGCTTCTCGCCCGACCGCAGCATCTGGGTTCCCGGAAATTTTCCAGCAGGAAACCGATCTGTTGCTCGAATGGCTCGTGGGATCAAAGGTCGCGATTGAACGATTCCAGGTACAGCGACTATTGATCGACACGGCAGAAGCCCATGTGCATCGGAGCATCCCCGATCGCCTGGCCACCGATCTCAGGTCGCGATTGACCGAAGCGCGCTCGCGATTGTCGTCTGCGGGGGTTCCCATCCCCCTGTTCGAGACCAAAGCGCGCTACGCATGGATCAAAAGCAAAACGGCTGGCTTGATCGAACGACCTCGACAGCGTCCTGCTACATGGAGCGATACCCTTGACCGATGTTTGACGCATCGTTGGTTCGGATTGCTGTTCTTTGTGCTGTTGATGTTTTTGATCTTCCAGTCGATCACGCTGGTGGCTCGATGGCCGATGACCTGGATCGAGAGTTTTCAGGGTTATGTCGCATCCGGAATCGAAAACCTGATCGGTCCGGGCCCGCTTCGAAGTTTGCTTGTCGACGGGGTCGTCGGGGGAGTCGGCTCGGTGCTGATGTTCCTGCCGCAAATCGCCATTCTTTTTTTATTCATCGGAATTCTCGAAGACTGCGGATACATGTCTCGAGCGGCCTTTGTGATGGACAAGTTCATGGCCTCGATCGGGATGAGCGGTAAATCTTTCTTGCCATTGATGTCTTCGTTTGCTTGCGCGATCCCAGGGATCATGGCAACTCGCACCATCGATCATCGCAAGGATCGCATGGTGACGATCTTGGTAGCTCCGCTGATGAGTTGCTCAGCGCGTCTCCCGGTATATATCTTGATGGTTGCCGCTTTTGTTCCCGATATCCGTTATGCATCGGGTTGGTTGTCGCTGCAGGGGATCGTGCTGTTCGCGATGCAATCCTTGGGAGCATTGGTTGCGATCCCGATCGCTTGGCTATTTAAGCGATTCCTTTTTCGCGGCGAGCCCTCGACCTTCATCATGGAGTTGGCCAGTTACCGCTGGCCGAGTTTGCATGTTGTCTTCGGCCGTGTATGGGAACGGATCAAGGCCTTCTTGGTGCGAGCTGGCACGTTGATCTTCGTCACATCGGTTTTGGTATGGGCAGCTGCGTATTTTCCTGGCGACCACACGGCTGTCGATACAGCGATTCGACGATGGGAAGAGCTGAAAGCCTCGGCCGAACCAAATCAGGAGGAACTGGTTCCATTGGAAACATCGATCAATCTGGAAAAGAGCCGCTTGATCGAGCAGAGTTATCTCGGCATGGCCGGTCGAGTCATCGAACCGGCAGTGCGACCGTTGGGATGGGATGGCAAGATCGGAGTCGCAGTGTTGGCATCCTTTCCTGCCCGCGAAGTGATCATCGCGACATTGGGAACGATCTACGCGTTAGGGAGTGACACCGACGAAAACAGCGACAGCTTGAAAGAGCAACTCCAGGGTGCGCAGTGGCCCGATGGGAAGCCGGTCTTCACTCTGGCCACAGCCTTTTCGATCATGGTATTCTTTGCGCTGTGCGCTCAGTGCGCATCGACGCTTGTGACCATACAGCGAGAGACGAACTCCTGGCGCTGGCCGATCTTCTCCTTCGTGTACATGACGTCATTGGCATACGTAGGTGCGTGGCTGACGTACAATCTGGTGTCTCTTTGGATCCTGTAAAGAACTTAGAATCGAAACCGAGGCCATCGACTCGCGCGACGGATTACGAGGAGTTCCGTTGGATGCTCGGGGCGCATGCTTCGTCGACCCTCTGCACGCGGATTCTCTTCTTCTGGGCTCCGTTCGCTATCGCGCATGAATTCCCCAACGATCCTTTGTACTTGGGATACTTGGGATTGGTGCAAGCGATCCCGGCGTTGAGCTTGGCGATTGTCGGTGGCTATCTCGCCGATCGCTTCGACCGACGGAACTTGCTCCGATGGACATACGTCCTGCAATGGCTGTGCTCCTTGGGCATGGCCGCATCTTCGATGTTGCAGGGCGATACGCTTTTGATCGCGATCTATATTTGCATGTTTTGGTTGGGAGTAGCTCGCGGTTTTTCCGAACCGACCATGCCGAGTCTCGAAGCCCAGATCATTCCTCGTTTAGCGGCAGTCAGCGGTGCGACCTGGACAACCATCGTGTGGCATGCCTGCGCGGTAGTCGCCCCCTTGTTAGCTGGTGTACTCATCGAAGGATTCGGAAACGCAGGCCCGTTTGCCTGCAGCATTGTGTGCGCGATCTTTGCGATCGGGATGGTGAGCCGCATTGCTCCCAAGCCCCATCCGGTCCGAGACACGCAGGAGTCGTTGACCGATTCGATCACTGCGGGCTGGAAGTTTGTTCTTCGGCGTCAAATTTTATGGAGTTCGATGGCTCTCGATTTATTCGCTGTCTTGTTTGGGGGCGCGATCGCCATGCTTCCCCTGTTCGCGAAACATATTCTGTATATCGGACCGGTGGGATTGGGCTTTCTGAGCGCCGCTCCGATGTGCGGCGCGTTGATCTGTGCACTGTTTTGCATTCGGTTTCCACCGAGAGCATTCGCAGGTCGATTCTTGTTGATCTGCGTTTTCGGATTCGGCATTTCGATGATCGTCTTCGCGCTATCCAAAAATTTCTACCTCTCGTGCGCTTCATTATTTATAAGCGGCATCTTGGATGGCTTTAGCGTGGTGATTCGCAAGTCGATATTGAGGCTCTATTCCCCCGATCATATGCGCGGACGCATCGCGGCCGTGAACTCGATCTTTATCGGCGCATCCAATGAACTCGGAGAGTTGGAAAGCGGTGTCGCGGCCCATTTCCTCGGATTGGTACCAAGTGTGTTCGCCGGCGGGGTAGCGACCCTAGTTATCGTCGTCGCGGTATCTGTGTTCGGAACCGAACTGCGTCGATTCGATATGCGGAACATCCATCAGGAAGACGAATCGCATTCATAGGTGGCGGGTGGTGCAACGCCAGCGATCCCGACGAGCATTTCCGTCGAAGAATGACTTTTCCACTGACGAGCGATCCACTCCGCTTGTTCGCAATCGCGCGCGAGCGCAAATACGGTGGGTCCCCAGCTCGATTGCCCGGCGCCACTGATTCCCTGACCACGCAGGTAATCGATGCACTCAGCGATCGCAGAGGAACGGTACACGCCCCCTTGCATGGGTTCAAAAATCCGTCCCGCCCACTCGCCGTAACGTCCGATTGCGTCGCTCGCTGCGAACCAATCGGACGCCTCGATGGATGGGATCATCTGCTCCTGAATCGTTCGCATCATCTCGTTCCGAAAAGGATTGGGCTGCGCAGAACAACGTTCAAACATGTTCGCCTCCAAGCCTCCCGATTCTCCTTCATACGAACGATCGCAGATGGTAACTATCCTCCATTGCTCAGGAAACGTCACGACCTGTGTCCGCTCGCGCGTGGCGTCACTCTTTTCTGTTGGATCCTGTCCCCAGTCGACGATCAACCCACCGCGGCGGAAGCCTTCGCAACCGATATGGGATCTTAGACCGCGGCCAGCATGGTTCGCCAACCGCTCCGCGCTTTCGAACAACTCCTCCCATATCGATGCTGTATTTGACGAAGGGGTGGTGGATGACAAGTCACCAAGTCGGCCCGCGAGGCGAAGCAAGCCTGCGATACTGCAGGCCCACTGCGTTCCTGAACCGAGACCGATATGGGCCAAGGGTGGCTCGACAACTCGAAAGGATTCTATGGGAACAGGATCTGGAGCATGGCGCTGCTGCCAAATTTCGAGAACGCGTTGAATGCGATCCGACCAATAGGGATCACCCTCGCATGAGACAGCATGAGTATCGAGAGAGCCTCTGACCGTTCCTTGGACAATCATGGTGGGTGTATCGATCATCATCCCGACTCCACCATAGCAGTGGGGTTGGCCGGGGCTGATCTCCATCAAGCCGAAATGGAGCCGCGCGAAGGCTCGCACTTGCAAGATCATGATCCGGGCTCTACCTCGACCGGGGCCAGAACCATCGCATCATCGCGTTGACCGGTCCATTTCGGAAGATCCACTTTCGTTGCCAGCCATCCCGGGTGTGCGACGCGTCCGACTTTGGCCGAAGTATCGCCGATCAATCGCCATCGTACCGGAGACCCGTTATCGGGAACCTCAATTCGGTCCCCTTCGCTTTGGGTTGCCAGAGGCTTGAGCCCAAACAATCGCTCAAGCGACTTGCCTGCGTTTTGAAGGACCGGGCGAGCAGCACCGCCGATCTGCGCATCGCTGTACTCATCGAGAGACTCGTTGAGCAAATCCAAGAGTCGCGAGTCCCGCTGCAGAACCATCAGCAGCGTCAACGCATCGCTTCTGGCTGGTGATGGGGCCGGAACATTCGCAGGTCGCTCCTCGTTGCGAGATACCTTTGGAGAGAGTGCCTCGCGGACGCGGTGGGCAGCATCCTTGTTGAATAGAACAGCAAAGAATGCCCGAAACGCAAGTGCCATACGCATCATGAACCGCGACTGCAAAAGGTTGAAAATTATCGGCAAACGAAATGTCCGAGAGTGTCCGACGCCCCGACAATATAGCGTTGCAGATGGTATATTTTGAAGTCCATAGAGCGCATGGAAAGTGGTGCTGCAGTCATTCCAACACTGCACTTACAGGGGAACGGGGCGTGAAAAACCGACAAGGACGTGGCCAGCGAGACTCTTCGACAGCGCGGCGACTGCGCACCGATTTGGAGGCTTCGCATCCCCGACCGTCCGCTTCAACCACTCCCGCCGGGGCAGTCTCAACACCCCTTAGCCCCGACAGTCCTGCCAAACTCGGGCAACTCCTTTGCCAGCGACCCGAACGCTGGCGAGAACGAAACGATTGGCAAACATCGATCGCACGCGAAGTTCTCGAGCAATCGACCGTCATGGACGGCGAAAATTTTCGCAAGATCGCGCGTCAAGATTTGGAACGGATGGCCGAGGCCTACGATCATTACTTTTTCGGAGGTCTTTGCTTGGCCATCGCCAGATCGTATGGGATGTCGTTTCGGCTCAGCTCTCGCATGTCGCGTGCCGGAGGCAAGACCACGCGGCAAACATTCCGCGCGGTCCGAAATCGTCCCGCTGCCGTACATTATGAAATCGCACTGTCGACAAGCCTCCTCTTTCAATCCTTTCGCAAGCCTGGCGATAGGACTCGCGTTTGTGGCTTGTGGTGCGAAAATCGTTTGGCAGCCATGCAACGCATCGTCGAGCATGAAATGATTCACCTAGGTGAGATGCTCGTTTGGATCCATAGCGACTGCGCCGCTTCCCGGTTCCAAACCATGGCTCATCGCATGTTTGGGCACACCGAGCATCGCCATGAATTGATCACGCAACAAGAACGAGCAGCCCGAGACTTTAATATCAAGTTAGGCAGACAGGTCGTGTTTCGGGTAAACAACCAAAACCTGATCGGTATCGTCAATCGAATCACGTCCCGAGCTACCGTCCTCGTCCCCGACCCCAAAGGTCCTCGCTACAGCGACGGCACCCACTACGCCAAATACTACGTCCCGCTCGATCAACTCCGTCCCGTCGATTGAAACAGCCCACGGAAGCAACCGTATTCTCTTTTGAAAACATAAGCGAATGAGAAGCCTGACCATACTCGAGGGACAAGCCAATACCGAAGCGTTCGTGGCTTATCTCCTGACGCAAAATATCTCGACGCACGTCGAACCGACCGATTCCGACAAAACCCGTTGGGAAGTCTGGATACGGGACGAAGACAAACTCCCGCAGGCCCAACAGGAACTCCATCAGTTCCTCGCCGATCCGGGGAACCCTCGTTATCAACAAGCGGTCCGCGATGCCCGATCGATACTCAAGGAACAACGGGAGCAAGCCGCCGCGCGGCAACGAAATATCCAAACACCTCGAGAAATCTCCCGAAATTCCATGTTCGGAGGAGTGCTTCCGCCCCTGACACTGACTCTGATCATCCTCTGCTCCGTGCTGAGCGTTGTATCCGAGTTCGCGAAACCCAGAAGCCCACTCGGAAACACGATCGTCAAGCAATTGATGTTCGCCGACATGGTGAAGTACGAACGGACCAAGGATCCGGCGGTATCGCTCAAGGATTATCAATGGTGGCGAGTGTTGACTCCGATGTTTCTGCACGGACATCCCTTGCACCTGATCATGAACATGCTCGCCCTGGCCTCCCTCGGTCGCATCGCAGAACGGCTTGAAGGATCCAAGCGTTATTTCGTGTTGATCATCACCCTGGCGATCGGTTCCCACTTGCCTCAAGGCCTTTTGCCTCAAAACCTTTTTGGTATCCAAGGACTCTCCGGTTCCCCATCGTTTGTTGGAATCTCCGGAGTGGTCCTCGGACTCTTTGGATATATCGCCACCAAAACTTATTTGAGACGAGACATCGGATTCACCCTCTCACCCACCTCCTACTTCATGGTGGGATTGATCCTCTTTCTCGGTTTCGCAGGAGATATCGCGGGGACCGGAGGGGCCGGAGGGATGAAGATGGCGAACTTCGCACACCTGGGTGGTTTGATCACTGGAATCGTGATCGGTTGGTTGATGAGCAACCCTTCTTTCGATCGACGTCGCAGAGAGTCGTAATAACTATCGCTGCCGGCTATTGCTGCCGACCGTAGGTGGCTTCCAACAGACGGCGAATGGCATCGACCATCGCGCTGATGGAGAACGGTTTGGGCAAGATTGCCTCGGCTCCGAGTTCCTGCGCTCGAGCGATGATTCCATCGTCGAGTTTTGCTGACATCAGGATGCATGGCAAGCGCGGAGTTCGATCGCGAATGGACTGAAGAACTCCCAATCCATCCAAGCGAGGCATATGCACATCGAAGAGCGCCAAGTGGATCCCCCCATGCTCGATCACCTGCAATGCCTCCATCCCGTCGCATGCCAAACGGGTGCGAAAGCCCTTGCGAGACAGAGCATCTCCAAGCGTCGCGCGAAACGCGTCGTCGTCATCGGTGATCAACAGTTGATGGTCAGTCCATTGCATGGCACAACAATCGGCTTCACAATAGGTGCTTTGGCCGGTCTTTTCCGGCTACGTGGAATTATCGCTTACAGTCCGTTACGAATCAAACCCGGTTTCCCGAGGTTGGTTCTCTAGGTTGCCGTGCCAAACCCAAAATCCGCATATTCCGACTTTTGGCTCGATCTGGAGGCGGATGTCAGCCATCGTGAGGCCATCGGGCTCAAGCGACAGTTGGCACTCTCCGAGCCCGAATCACCTAGAACGACCCGTCGAAACGGCCAATCCCTGGTCCACTTTGGCTCCAACGACTATCTCTCCTTGGCTTGGCATCCTGAAGTTCGCCAGTCTTGGGTCACCGCTGCCCAGGGACCCCGCGTTGGCTCAAGTGCCAGCCCCTTGATCTCGGGAGCCGCAAACCAATACCAACAACTTACCGAAACTCTGGCTCGCTGGGAGCAGACCGATCGGGCGATGGTATTTTCCAGCGGCTACGCTGCCAATATCGGCACGATCGCCTCCCTCGCTTCCAAAGAAGATGCAATTATCAGCGACTCGCTCAATCATGCATGCCTGATCGATGGCTGCCGACTGTCGCGAGCCGCTGTCCATATCTATCCACACGCAGATATGGCAGCGCTGCAAACGATACTTTCCGAGGTGCGGCACTTGCATCGAAGAACGTTCGTCGTGACCGACACCGTCTTCAGCATGGATGGAGACATTGCGCCGGTCTTTGAGATTCAAGAACTTTGTCAGCGATACGATGCCATGGTGGTTGCCGATGAAGCCCACGCGAGCGGGGTACTCGGCGAGCAGGGTCGCGGAGTCGCCTGCGGTCCCGGGATCGAGACAACGCGTTGG
The DNA here is from genome assembly GCA_964464255.1 of uncultured Pirellula sp. Lineage (GTDB taxonomy): Bacteria > Planctomycetota > Planctomycetia > Pirellulales > Pirellulaceae > JBKCUI01. The sequence continues at coordinate 8,774 of CAYXFO010000010.1, read as the reverse complement.
ATACGTACCGGTACGTTGAGCAAGTCGATCGGCTGTAGTGGCGGTTTTGTCGCTGGCCCGAACGTTCTGATCGAGTGGTTGACGCAGTATGCTCGCTCATGGATTTACTCGACCGCTCCTCCATCGGCGGTGTTGGCAGCAGCAACGCGGGCAGTCGAACTGGCAAGCGAGATGGATTTGCAGCGACAGCAATTGAGCACCCGGAGCCTCTCGTTGCGCGCATCGCTCCGTTCGCTCGGATTCTCGACCCGGTTCGATGCGACTCCCATCGTTCCGATCTATTTCCAGAGCCCCGAGAAAGTGCTCGCCATTTCGAAGCGTCTGATCGAAGCAGGCTTTTTTGTCCCGGCCATCCGACCTCCCACCGTGCCGCGAGGGACAGCTATGCTGCGCGTCAGCTTGACCGCCGCTCATACGGACGAAGATCTGCAGGGGTTGCTCGAAGCCCTGAAAAAACTGTGATTCCGTGTCTCGCACTCGAGTTTCCAACCCCTGCGCAACCTGTTCGATAAGGGGTTTGTATGCTACAACGACACTTCGGTTTCGGTCACGGAACCGCCCGCTATCGAGTGATCCACTTCGAGCGAAAAACTGTTTCCCAAACTCTTTTCCTCCAAAACTGATCCATACAGCATGAGCAACGCCGAAAACTGCATCATCATCGGGAGTGGCCCAGCCGGTTGGTCTGCCGCGATTTACGCCGCCCGAGCCAACTTGAAACCCCTCCTGTTCGAGGGTGCGATGACCGAGGAAAACCGAGTCATGGGGCGATTCCCAATGGGTCAGTTGGCCCAGACTACGGAAGTCGAGAACTATGCCGGCTTCCCGTCGGGGAAACTGAAGGAGTTCCTCGAGTCCGCGATCGATCCAAGTCGCCAATACATGTTTCCTCCGGTCGAAGAGCATGCTCACGCGGTCACCGGCCCCGAGCTGATGGAGCTGATGCGGCAACAAGCGGTCAATTTTGGGACTCGCATCATCACCGACGATATCGTGAGCGTCGATTTTTCCCGAAGGCCGCTCCTCCTGCATACCAGCGAGAACGGCAGCTTTGAAACGCACACCGTGATCCTTGCCACCGGCGCGAGTGCAAATTATCTGGGATTGCCCAGCGAGGAAAAGTTTCGCAACAAAGGAGTCAGCGCCTGTGCGGTATGCGATGGGGCCTTGCCTCGATTTCGAAACAAGCCGCTCGTTGTGGTCGGAGGAGGGGATTCTGCTGTCGAAGAAGCTAGCTACCTGACCAAATATGCGTCGAAGGTCTACATGATTTTGCGCCGCGGCGAAATGCGGGCTAGCAAGATCATGCAACAGCGAGCATTCGACAACCCCAAGATCGAACTGGTCAAGTACTCAGTAGTGGATGAGGTTCTTGGCGACGATGTAGATCCACGCATCGGCGTAACGGGTGTCCGCATCCGTCATGTCGAGACAAAGGAAACTCACGTTCTGGACGCCACCGGCATGTTCTTGGCAATCGGCCATACACCGAACACCAAGTTCCTCGGCAACCAAGTGGAAACTCGCGAGAACGGTTACATCGCTTGGAAACAGCCCTATCGCACGATCACCAGTGTCGAGGGTGTCTTCGCTGCGGGCGATGTCGCCGACGATTACTATCGCCAAGCCATCACCTCGGCGGGAACGGGATGCATGGCGGCTCTCGATGCCGAGCGATACTTGGCCAGCGCTGGCATCCACTAGAGGCGAGTTGCACACGGTGAACGTTCCGATCGATCCCGGCCAGCTTCCGATCGTTGTCCGCGGAGCCCGCGAACACAACCTAAAGAACGTCGATCTCGTTCTGCCTCGCAACCAGTTCATCTGCTTCACCGGTGTCAGTGGCAGCGGCAAATCATCCCTGGCATTCGATACGCTCTACGCGGAGGGGCAGCGACGATACATCGAAAGTCTGTCGACTTATGCTCGGCAGTTCGTTGGTCAACTTCCCAAACCCGACGTGGATCTCCTTTCGGGGCTTTCCCCCGCCATCTCGATCAGCCAAAAATCGACCGGCCACAACCCCCGTTCCACCGTAGGAACGATCACCGAGTTGACCGACTTTCTTCGTGTCCTGTTCGCGCGATGCGGCACAGGATTTTGCCCGCGATGCGATTCGCAGATCACCAGTCAAACGCGCGATCAAATGGTGGAGCGGATCGCAACGCTGGATCCGAACGTCACCTACCTCTTTCTCGCTCCGGTGGTTCGCGGCCAAAAAGGGGAACACAAAGACCTACTCGATGACCTCCGACGCGCTGGCTTCAATCGCGCTCGAGTCGACGGCACCATCATCTCACTGAGCGATTCGATTGTTCTGGAACGCTACAACAAACACGACATCGAACTGATCGTCGATCGAATCGCGATCGGACAATCGAGCCGTCAACGGATCGCGGAAGCGGTCGACCAAGCCCTTCGCTTCGGCGAGGGAACCATGCTGCTATCCCCCTTGATCCTCAAGTCCTCGCAGCAAGCCGGTGCAAATGCAGACGATGAAACCCTCGAAGGTCAGGAGACGAAAGCTCCGCGAAAGACAAAAAAGAAAGCGACGCGCGAGCAGTCTGCCGAACTCGGTCCAGCCTCAACCTCCAAAGATCAATTCATCTCCGATCCCCGAAGAGATATCGTCTTCTCGCAATCCTACGCTTGTGCCAAGTGTGGAGTTTCCTATCCGCCCCCGACTCCGCAATTGCTCAGCTTCAACTCCCCGCAGGGTGCGTGCCCCGATTGCGAGGGTCTGGGATACAACCAACGTTTCGCTGAGGACCTGCTGATCACCGATGCGTCGATCTCCGTCAAGAACGGTGCAATCGAATTGATCGGCAAGCTGTCCAATATGGCCAAATGGATGCGGAAGGCCATCTCGACCTACAGCAAACTGATCACCTATCGGCTCAAAGCGAAGAAAGACTTAATCACGGTTCCGGTCGAGCAGTGGAGCAACGAAGAACGACGCGCGATCCTGCATGGTCTTCCCCCCTTGCAAGTCGCATGCAACCGTGCAGGATCGCGGACAGGTGTGTTCTCCGGTATATGCAACGAGCTGCTCGACATCTATCGCCAAACAACGAACCCTATGTTCAAGTCTCGCTTCGAAAAATTCATGCGAGTCGACCTGTGCGGCGAATGCGAAGGAACCCGACTCAATCCCCAGGCTCGAACCCTGCGTATCAAGTCCACGGCCAAAGCGTTTCGATCCAAGCCTTGGATGTCGATCGGGGACGTATCCCAATTATCGATCGAACAGGCGAGTGAGTTTTTCTCGTCGATTGATCTCGATGCCACGCAGGCAGTGATCGCGACCGAAGCGATTAAGGAAGTGCGATTGCGGCTCCAGTTCCTCCTCGATGTGGGACTCGGATACCTATCGCTCGATCGAACAGCTCCGACCCTCTCGGGTGGCGAGTCTCAGCGCATCCGACTGGCGAGCCAAATCGGAGCTGGACTCGTCGGTGTTCTTTATGTTCTCGACGAGCCATCGATCGGACTTCACCCTCGAGATAACGACCGGCTCCTCTCGTCCCTCAAACGTCTGCGCGACTTAGGGAATACATTAATCGTTGTTGAACATGACGAAGACACGATGCGAGCGGCCGATACGCTCGTGGATTTCGGACCGGGACCCGGCGTTCGCGGCGGTGAGTTGATTGCGATCGGTCCCTTGGAAGAAATCGCGCGGAATAAGCGAAGCTTGACCGGCGATTTTCTCTCAAGGCGTTCGGTGATCGATCGGCCAAAGGTTCGACGAAAAGGGAGCGGCAAAAGCCTGCGACTCCTCGGCTGCGCCCACAACAATCTTCAAGCGATCGATGTCGAGTTGCCACTGGGTTGTCTCATCGCTGTCACGGGGGTCAGCGGCAGCGGCAAGAGTTCGCTGGTAACCGATATCCTCACCCCGGCACTTCGCAACGCCCTCAACCGAGCGGACGACACGCCCGGCAAACACCGCAGCATCGAAGGGCTCGAACACCTCGACAAGATCATCGATATCGATCAGAGCCCCATCGGCCGAACCCCGCGCAGCAATCCCGCAACCTACACCAAAGTCTTCGATGAGATCCGCGATCTGTTTTCCGAACTTCCTGAAAGCAGAAGGCGAGGATTTGAAAAAGGAGTTTTCAGCTTCAATACCGAACACGGACGCTGCAGCGCCTGCGAAGGACACGGCGCGATTCGTCTCGATATGGAGTTTCTCGCCGATCTATGGGTCCCCTGCGCGGCCTGCGAAGGAAAACGATACGACCGAGCAACGTTGCAAGTGCTCTTCAAAGGCAAGTCGATCGCCGATTGCCTCGATCTCGATATCCAGCAAGCCCTCGAGCATTTCTCGGCATTCCCGAAGATCGTCGATAAACTGCAAACTCTCAGCGATGTTGGCCTCGAGTACTTGAAACTCGGTCAACCCTCTCCCACTCTCTCAGGAGGCGAAGCCCAGCGGATCAAGCTATCCAGGGAACTGTGCAAACGATCGACAGGCAGAACCTTGTATGTGCTCGATGAACCCACCACCGGTCTCCACTTTCACGATATCAATCTGCTTCTTCGCGTCCTGCAAAGCCTTGTCGATCGCGGCAATACTGTCGTCGTCGTCGAACACAATCTCGATCTCATCCAAGCCGCCGACTGGATCATCGACTTGGGGCCGGAGGGTGGATCGGGTGGCGGTCGCATCGTCGGTGAAGGGACTCCCGAACAACTTTCCAAAAACGCTCGATCCCACACCGGCGTTTCCCTTGCGAGGTACTTCGAAGCCCATACCGACAAGAAAGTGTCCGGTGCCTCGCGTCTCCTCAAGGGTTCCAAAGGCAAAGCCGCCAAGCAACTCGCACAACAGCGAAGTCCCGCCTTGGAAGATATCCGTGTTCAAGGAGCCAAGCAGCACAACCTCAAGAACATCGACATCACCGTCCCTCGCAACGCGATGACCGTATTCTGTGGCCACAGCGGCAGCGGCAAGACGTCGATGGCCATGGACACCATCTACGCCGAAGGACAGCGGCGTTTTGTGGAGAGCCTCAGCTCCTACACTCGCCAGTTCGTAGGACAAATGCCTAAGCCGATCGTCGAGCGCATCGATGGCCTGAGCCCTGCTGTTGCGATCGAACAGCGGGGACTATCGCACACTCCACGTTCTACGGTCGGAACCGTCACAGAGATATACGACTATCTGCGTGTGTTCTTCGCTCGTTTGGCTCAAATGCATTGCACTCGCTGCGATGGCCCGATCCGTTCCCAGACGATCGATCAAATCGTCGACCGATGGCTGGAACAAGGGCAACGGATATCGTCGTCACGCCCTGCAGGCGATGCAGGGGGACGCGTTCTGTTGTTGGCTCCCGTGGCTCCAGGAATGAATCAAGAACCACAGGCCTTTTTCGATGATCTGAAACGAGAAGGCTATGCTCGAGTTCGCATCAACGGGAGAACCTACGAGATCGATAACCTACCCGATCTGAATCGAAAGTCGCGATTGGAACTACAGGTCGTTGTCGATCGCATCCAACTCGATCGGGTCGATCGCAAACGGCTCTACGACAGCGTGTCCACCGCCTTGCAGTTGGGGAATGGTGTGATTCAGATGGCGATCGTTGACCCGGATCGCAAAGAGACTTTATGGGATACGCAGACGTTTTCGTTGCAACTCGCGTGCGATACCTGTGGCATATCCTTTCAGCCCCTCACACCACATCAATTCTCCTTCAACACGGGAGTCGGTTGGTGTCCATCGTGCCAAGGAATCGGCACGGAGGTCGGCACGGATCCGGCAGCCTTCATCGATGAATCCTTGTCGCCGCTCCAGGGCGGATTGCTTCTGTGGCCCGATCCGAAATTACCGGTCGCAGCCGGCATGTTGCGGGCCCTCGGACGGCATATGGCCTTGCCGATGGAGTCCCCGATTCGAAACTGGACGATCTCTCAGCGATCGATTTTGTTTCGAGGATTGCCAGATCAAGAGATCGTTGTGCAAGGACGCGACATCGACCCGTCGAACCCTTCGGATGACACCGTCCTGTTCTATCGGTTCCACGGAGTCTACCCCGCGCTCGAACTCCTATCCAATGCGAACCCGAGCATTCGTATGCGGCTGAGTTCCTATCTCGCCGATGTCCCGTGCACCCAGTGCGATGGCTCGCGCATTCGTCCCGAAGCAGCACATGCTCGCTTTCGCAATTTGCGCATGGCCGACATCGTTCGTATGCCTATCGGACAACTTCTCGAGACCGTGCAGGGCTGGAAGCTGTCTCCTGTCGAAAGCAAGATTGCTGGAGAGTTGGCTCGCGAGATCACTCAACGATTGCAGTTTCTTGTCGACGTCGGACTGGAATACCTAACCATCGATCGCTCCGCAAATTCTCTTTCGGGTGGGGAATCGCAACGTATTCGGTTGGCAAGCCAACTGGGGAGCGGCCTGTCGGGTGTCTTGTACGTATTGGACGAACCGACGATCGGATTGCACCCGCGAGACAATCGTCGCCTGATTGCAGCAATGCATCGCCTTCGCGATTTAGGCAATACGCTGCTGGTGGTGGAACACGACCGCGATGTGATCGCCAGCAGCGATTCGATTAGGGATTTCGGACCGGGCTCGGGGCCCTATGGAGGGCAAGTCATTGCCGAAGGGAATGCACAGCACCTAGCAGCCGACCCGCTTTCGATCACCGGTCCATTCCTGAGCGGCAAACGCAGGATTGAAATCGAGGGGGACCGAAAGATCGAACTCGATCAAACCGATTCCAACAGCGTGCGAGACTGGACCGAGAGGGCGAATAACCCTCACGGCTGGATCACCGTCAAGGGTGCTGCGGAAAACACCCTCAAGTCGATCGATGTCTCGTTTCCACTTGGATCGTTGACCGCTGTGACCGGACCGAGCGGCAGCGGCAAGAGCAGTCTGATCAACGGCATCCTGTATCCAGCTCTCGCGAGAAGATTGCATCGTGCGGATCTGCAACCTGGGCCTCATAAACAGATCGACGGGATCGAGCAGATCAACAAAGTCTTGCAGGTCGATCAATCGCCACTTGGCAACTCCCCCACCAGCAACCCCGCGACCTACACCGGCGTATTCGATCATATCCGTCAATTGTTTGCGCGGTTGCCAGAGGCCAAGATGCGAGGTCTGACGGCGGGTGCCTTCAGCTTCAACGTAGGAGAGGGGCGCTGCGAGAAATGCTACGGAGCGGGGCAATTATGCATCCAAATGCACTTCCTGCCCGATGTTTGGATTCCGTGCGATGCTTGCCAAGGGCGACGATACACCGAGGAAGTCCTGGCGGTGAAGTACCATGGAAACTCCATCAACGATTTGCTCAATATGTCGATCGGTCAAGCCAGAGACTTGATGAGCGAGATCCCCAAGATCCATGGCATGCTGCAAGTCCTTTGCGAGGTCGGTCTCGATTACTTGGCACTCGGCCAAAGCGCGCCGACTCTGAGCGGTGGCGAGGCCCAACGCGTCAAGCTGGCGGCCGAACTGTGCCGACCTGCGACCGGCCGAAGTTTGTATCTGCTCGATGAACCTACCACCGGCTTGCACTTCGACGACATCAATAAACTGATGATCGTTCTCGATCGCTTGGTTGCATCAGGAAACACCGTGGTCATCATCGAGCACAATCTCGAAGTGATCCGTATCGCTGACTGGATCATCGACCTGGGACCGGAGGCCGGGTACGCGGGGGGACAGATCGTATTTGCCGGCCCACCGAGCGAACTGATCCGCTATGCGAAAAGCTCGACCAACCCATCGGTTTCCACCCTGCAACGCAAGTCTCGCGGCACCAAACAGTTGGTTGTGCACGAAGCCCATTCGGACTTCGATTCAGCACGCCTTCGAAGCCACACGGGCGAAGCATTGCTGCAATGGGAAGAGCGTTCCGCAGCACCGCCAGCGGCCAAACGAACCACCAAACGTGTGAGCAAGGGATAACTTGCTACAATCGGAGCCCGGGTTCGTGATGACCGGGTATATGATGAGCTGCGAGATTCTTCCCTCCATTGGCTTGAAAGGTCTATCCATGCGACTGATCTCATTAGTCTCCGTTGCATTCCTGTATGTTCTCTTCCTAGATCCGTTGCAGGCAGATCCACCCAAGAATGTCTTGTTCATCGTGTCAGATGATCTCAATAACAAGCTCGGTTGCTACGGCGATCCACTTGCAATTTCGCCGAACATCGATTCTTTGGCCGCGCGGGGAACACGCTTCGACCGAGCCTATTGCACCTTTCCGCTTTGTGGACCAAGCCGCAATTCGATCCTCACCGGCCTCTACCCCAACAGCACCGGGATCTACAATAACGGTCAAATCTTCCGGCAAACGATCCCCAGGCAAGCCAGCCTGCCGCACGCACTTCGCCGCGCGGGCTACTTCGCGGGTCGCATCGGCAAGATGTATCACTACAACGTCCCCAGTTCCGTAGGAACCAACGGCCACGACGATCCTGCGAGCTGGGAGTTGGAACTCAATCCCGCCGGCATCGATCGTTTGTCGGAGGAACCCAATATCACCACACTCGTCCCGAAGCAGTTCGGCGGGACATTGAGTTGGTACGCGTCTCCTGCACCTACTTCGCAACATACCGATGCGATGCAAGCCAAGGACGCGGTCTGGGTGCTGGAGCGATTTGCCAAGGAACGTGAAAAACCCTTTTTCCTGGGGCTTGGCTTCTTTCGCCCTCATACTCCCTATGTCGCCCCGCGAAAGTACTTTGATCTTCACGATCCCAATAAATTCACCCTGGTGAGCGACGTTGAAGAAGATCGCAAGGAC